>JBCAWW010000023.1:0-16484 GCA_038534415.1 Bacteroidota bacterium
GGGGCTACTTAGGAGGTTGAGAAAAACGAAGGCTAAAGGTGGTGCCTTCTTGGTATACCGGATGAAGATCAAGTCCATATGTTCGAACGTTTTTTTCGAGCCAAAAATGTTACCAATATCCAAGGCACTGGCCTCGGTCTCAGCATCGTCAAACGCTATGTCGATCTGATGCAAGGTGACATCACCTTTAGTAGCGTATACCAAGAAGGCACCACCTTTAGCCTTCGTTTTTCTCAACCTCCTAAGTAGCCCCAAATGAAAAAGATACTCCTCATTGAAGACAATCCCGATATGCGGGAAAATACGGCCGAGATTCTTGAACTCGCTGGTTATGATGTCAGTACTGCTGAAAATGGCAAGGTGGGGGTAAAGGGTGCCTTAGACGCAACCCCTGATCTCATCGTCTGCGATGTAATGATGCCAGAATTGGATGGATACGGGGTGTTAAGTATGCTAGGGCGCAACCCCAAAACCGCTTCTATCCCTTTTATTTTTCTCACTGCCAAGGCCGAAAAAGTAGATTTTCGCAAAGGGATGAGCATGGGCGCTGATGACTATATCACCAAGCCTTTTGAAGAAGTAGAACTTCTCGACGCAATTGAAATGCGCTTCCAAAAAGCGGCTCAATTACATAAAGAAATTGATCGGAATGCTGATGGCTTAGGTGCCTTTATCGATGAAGTAAGAAGCATGGCAGCCTTAGAGGCGCTCAGCGAAAATCGGGAGTCGCGGCTTTATCACACCAAGGACATTATCTTCCAAGAAGGTATGCATCCTCACTTTTTGCTGTTTATCAACAAAGGCAAGGTCAAAACCTATAAAACCAATGAGGACGCCAAGGAGTATATTACTGGTCTACACAAAAAAGGCGATTTCTTGGGCTATGCTTCTCTTTTGCAAGATGCTCCCTACGCTGAGTCGGCGATGGCACTGGAAGATACCGAGCTACTATTGATCCCCAAAAAGGATTATCTCGCCCTGATGTACAATAACCGAGATGTCTCTCTCCGCTTTATCAAACTCCTATCTTCTGATCTGGAGGATAAAGAAGAGCAGTTACTACATCTCGCCTATGATACCGTGCGCAAGAGAGTCGCCGATGCCTTACTCCTTTTGCAGGAACGCTACCAAAATCCGGAGCATGAGCATTTTTCTATGGCAATCTCTCGAGACAACCTCGCCAGTATTGTTGGCACCTCCAAAGAATGTGTCATCAGAGTGCTTTCGGAGTTCAAAGGCGAAAAGATTCTCGAAACCCACCAAAGCGAGATTACCATCTTAAATGATCAAAAGCTACGTGATATACGCTGGTAAATTCCGGTCTTAAACGAGCATTTTCCAGCTTTAGTGATTTCGCATTCCATAGTCTGACAACTTTCCCTAACTTCCTGCTTAGGGAAAGTTGTTTTATGATTCGGTACCTCTTTTTTCTTTTTAGCCTACTGGCAACGCCACCACTCCTCGCGCAAATCCACCTGACGCAGACGGGTAAAGTAAGCTTTAGTTCAGATGCTCCTCTTGAACAAATTCAAGCGGGCTCTAACGAATTGAGTGGTGCCATCAATCCTGATACCTATACTTTCGCCTTTAGCCTGCGAATCGTTACGCTCGATGGCTTCAATAGCGAACTGCAGCGTGAACATTTCAACGAAAAGTTTCTCGAAAGCCGCAGCTATCCTAAGGCAACCTTTAGTGGCAAGCTGATCGAACGGATTGATTTTACGCAAAACGGGACTTTTGAAGTCCGAGCCAAAGGGGCTCTTATGGTCCACGGAGTAGAGCAGGAGCGTATCATACGAGCCACCATCACCATCAATGATGGAGAGTGGTTCGTCAAATCGAGATTTAAAGTCTTAGTAGCAGATCACGATATTACCATCCCACAGGTGGTATTTCAAAATATTGCGGAGGAGATTGATGTCGAAATTGAAGCACTCCTATTAGCTGAATAACACGATTTGTATACCCTACCGACATACCGCTTTGGGCCAAGCTTTTGGAGGCTTGTTTTTTTGCTTACGCTATCCGCGAACGCTTCTCTCGGGGCGCAGACGGCTCTGTTTCAAAACAAGACTTTGCCTTTGGGCATGGAAGCCAAAAGGCTTTGCCAAGATACCCAAGGCTACATTTGGATCGGCGGAGATCAAGGCCTTTATCGCTATGACGGCTACGAATATGAAGCCATCGACCTGCCAGACAGTCTCGCCCAAACTGAAATCAGCGCCCTACTGGTTGATGAGGGCAATCAGCTTTTAGTTGGCTTCGCCAACGGCCAACTTTTACAGTATAGCCTAGAGATGAAAATCAAGCTCTTGACTCGTACCCAAGTGGCTAAGGCTGCAATCAGAGATATTTCTATCTGTGCCGGAAACCAAATATGGCTTGCTACTGCGGGCGATGGACTTTGGTATCATACCAAAGAAGACAACCACTGGCAACAAATCGAAGGCTTACCAGATGATTATCTCTACACCCTGATCAATGGTCCCAAACTCAATATGTGGGCCGGTACTGATAGGGGAGTGGTAGTCATCGATCCGATAACTCACCAATTGGTAGACATCCCCAGCCTCAATGAGACTTTTAAGGATGAAATCATTCAAGCCTTGCTACCGCTACCCAATGGCGATATTTGCATCGGCACCTATGACGGTGGTTTGGCTCGTTATGACCAAGCGTTCCACGAAGTGGTAAAACTAGAACTGACTGACTTCGGACCAATCAAAAATCTCGAAGCCAGCGACAATGGTATCTGGATCGGTACCGAGCGTCAAGGCTTGTTTTGGTTAGACTTTGATTGGCAACTCCAAAAACTGACCACTAGTGCTCGACTGCGAATCCTAGATATCCTTTACGATCGCGAGGGTAATCTTTGGACATTGGACCAGCTGCATGGCTTGAGAATTGCCCCCGCAGCCTTTTCATTTGTTCCCCTCAACTCCGCCGTACAAGCCATTTATGCTGGAAAAAGAGACATTTGGTATGCTACAAAAGAAGGCGTCGCGGGTTATAATTTGGATACTCACCAGCAAAGTAGCTTAGACCTACCACTCAAAGGCCGAGTGCTGAGTCTATATCAAGACAGTAAGGATTATCTCTGGGTGGGCACCCAAGGTGACGGGGTCTGGCATGTCAGTCCTGACTTACAAAGCTGGCAACATATCACTGAGGCAGACGGTTTGATCAGCAATCATATCCTTTCCATCTCAGAAGGGGCAGATTCGCTTTGGTTTGCGACATTTGGCGGGGTGGCGAGTTGCAAGGTCAGCGATGAGGTTGATCCTCAGGCTTTTCGTTTATTTAATAAGGCGGATGGTTTGGGGGTAAACTATATATATCAAGTCTTTTTTGACAGTCAGGAACGCCTCTGGTTTGCAACCGATGGGAAAGGCGTTCGCCTACGGCAACAACAGCAGTTTCAGGCCATCAAAGGCTCTGACCGCAAGACTATCCTCGGTATAGCAGAAGACAATAAGGCTAATCTTTGGTTTCACGCTCAAGACGAAGGGATTTGGTTATTGGCCGGAGATTCGATCACCTCTTTTGACTTGCCGCTTTCACTGCAAAATCAGCGTTTCAATACCCTCAGTACGGATGAGTTTGGGCGGCTGCTCATAGGAGGAGAAAATGGTTTGAGCATCTATGATCCTCAGTCGGGCAATTTGTGGAAACTGGACCAACGTCATGATTTTCCGGCCTTGGGGACCTTCCTCAATTTGATGTCCATCTGTCCTAGTGGCAAGGTATGGATCGGTACCGAGGAAGGGCTGATTCGTTACGATCCTAAATTATTGCCGATCAATCAACCCATACAGGCTCAGATCAAAAGTATTGCCGTATTGCTGGAAGAGGTAGAGGTGGAAGAGGGGAAAATGTTTGATGCGGAAGAAAACCATCTATCCTTTCATTATGCAGCGCCTTGGTTTCAAAATCAAGATATGATCGGCTTTGAGCATCGACTTTTAGGCCTTGATTTGGACTGGATTCAGTCGCGCAACCGAGAAGTAATCTATCCTAGGTTGGCGCCCGGCAAGTATACTTTTGAGCTAAGAGCTAGTAATCAAGCTACCTTGGAGCAAGCTCCTATTAGTCGCTTCTCTTTTGAGGTTAGACGACCCTTATGGCAGAGTTGGTGGTTTGGAGTCTTGATTGGTTTAGGTTTGATCGGTGGCACTTTGGCTTGGATTCGATTACGAGAAAACCGGCTTCGCCGAACGGAAGGTCTCGAACGAGCGTATCTCTCGGCTCAGTTTGAAACCCTCAAGAGCCAGATCAATCCTCACTTTTTGTTCAATAGCTTCAATACGCTGGCCGCAATCATCGAAGAGCAGCCCAAGGAGGCCGTAGCTTATGTCGAGCATCTTTCAGATTTGTTTCGCAATATCCTTGAGTACCGCAAGCAAACGATGATTAGCATAGGTGAAGAACTCGATCTGCTGGATAAATTTTACTACCTCCAAAGCCACCGCTATCATGAAAATTTTGTCCTCCATGTCTCGGTTGACGAAGCTACACGATTGATGAGTATTCCGCCGATGAGTCTGCAACTGCTCGTCGAAAATGCGCTCAAGCACAATGTCGTCAGCAAGCGTCAGCCCTTGACTGTATATATCGAAACTACTAGGCCCGGCTATCTGACTGTGCGCAATAGCTTACAGCTCCGGCGGGACCATCGTTCTTCTACCAAAATTGGCCAACAAAATATCAGACAGCGCTACCAACTACTCGGCAAAGAAAGTGTTGAGATCGAAATTACCGATCAATTTTATTGTGTGCATCTACCGCTTTTGACAAGTCCAGAACAATGAAAGTACTCGTAATCGAAGATGAAATGCTCGCTAGTCAGCGCCTCGTACGCATGATCAAAGCATTAGAGCCCAATGTAGAAATCCTCGCTACGCTCGAGAGCGTGGAGGAAAGCCTCGAATGGTGGGAAGCCAATGAGGCGCCCGACCTGATGTTTATGGATATCCACCTCGCCGATGGCTCGGCCTTTGAAATCTTACGCCAACTTGAGGTCGAAAATCCCATCATCTTTACTACCGCCTATGATGCATATGCAATCGAAGCCTTTAAGCATAATAGCATCGATTATATCCTTAAGCCAGTCAAAAAAGAAGAGCTTGCCGCTGCCTTAGCCAAGTATCATCGTTCACGTCCACAGGCCGAAACTGTGGGTACGCCCTTTGATTATCAGGAATTGGCTAAAGCCATGCAGCAAAAAAACCAGCCAAAGCGCCTCTTGATCCGTTTTGGTCAACAGCTCAAGGCTGTGGATTTTAGTGAGGTGGCCTACTTCTACATCGAAGAACGCGTCTGTTTTTTGATGACCCATACTGGGAAACGCTACCCCATCGACCAGACCCTCGATCAATTAGATGCATTGCTCTCGCCCGAGCAATTTTTTAGAATCAACCGCCAACTGATCGCCAATTTGAAGGCGATTGACCAGATGCACACTATGTCCAAAAGTCGGGTAAAAATCAGTCTCAAACCCTCCGCTCCTGTCGATGCGCTGGTAAGTTCTGAGCGTTCGGCCCTTTTTAAGAAGTGGTTGAAAGGAGAATTGAATTAAAACTTTCCGGTTCAGACAGACTTTTTCCGGTTTCGATAGTTAAGAGTTCATTGAGTCAAACTATTTGGGCTTCTTACGGTAGTGACTATGATGTTGCTCCTCTTGTCCAGACTCAAGCTATCACTATGAATAACAATCTTCGCTTTCTCGCCATTTTTATCGTCCTCAGTGGCATAATCGGAGTAGGTGTGGGCTATTATATGTTTCAAAAGACCCACGACAATCTCGCTGATTTGGACGCAGACTATAGCCTGGCGGCTATGGAGCTTTTTCATGAGTATGAAGCTAATGAGAGTAAAGCCAATGGAGTTTATCTCGACAAAGTGATACAGATATCTGGTACCCTAGCCGAAAAAAGTAAGCTCGGGGAATCAGAGGTTGTATTATTTATCCGTCCGGAAGATGAGATTTTTGGTGTGAGTTGTGCGTTCAGCGGAGCTGATGCCGAAGCCGCCCTTGCCCTCAACGAAGGAACAGAGCTTTCTATCAAAGGCATCTGTACGGGTATCAATATGGATGTAAATTTAGTGCGCTGCGTAATCAATGAATAGACTCAGAGATACTCTAAACGCCCGCCTCGGCTTAATGGCCTTGATGGTTTTGGGCTTATTTGCTTTACAGCTTACGGCTTGTGTACATGAGCCTACGATGATCGTACCTAATCCGATGGATACGATTCCGGCTGACACTACGCCTGTAATCGATACCTCAAGCGGATTGCAGGCCTGTGATCCTGATTCGGTTTATTTTCGACTAGATGTGCTGCCGATTTTGATTGCAAATTGTGCCATTGGAGGCTGCCACAATGCGGGTAGTGCGGCCGCAGGAGTCATACTTGATAGCTACGAAAATACCATCAAAACGACTGCTGTTAAGGTTTCAAATCCTAGTGCTAGTGATATTTACCAGCGGATTACGACGATCGATCCTAATCTAAAAATGCCTATTCCTCCGGCTCCCCCACTCTTGGCGAGCGAAGCAGACCTCATCCTCAAATGGATCGAACAAGGAGCACAAGATTTAGTCTGTGATCAATTGTTGGATTGCGATACCGCGGATGTGAGCTATGCCAATGTGGTCCAACCTATACTGATTGAACGCAAATGTATTAGTTGCCATGATGACGATACGCCAGCTGCTGGATTGAGTTTTCATACCCATGAACTGCTCGTAATTGTTGCAAACAATGGTACGCTACTCGGATCTATCGGCCATGATCCGGGCTTTGCCAAAATGCCTCCCAATGCCGCTAAAATTCCTGCTTGCGAGATCGCCCAAATTACCGCATGGATCGATGCCGGCACTCCTGACAACTAAACGTTCGGCGAAGCCGAATCCCTAACCCAACGCAAATCATCATCATGAAATATCTCGCAATCTTGCTTCCAATTGTCTTGTGGGCCCTCAGTGGGTGCTACTATGACAATGAAGAAGACCTTTATCCGCTTGCTCCAGACTGCGACTCCCTCAACGTAAGTTATGCCACGATCATCGTGCCCCTTTTACAACAACATTGTACCGTATGCCATAGCGGAGGCTCGCCTTCTGGAGGCGTAGCCTTAGCAGATCATGCTGACGTCCAAATATGGGCCCAAAACGGTGCCCTGTATGGATCTATGGCTCATGTCGGTAATTTTTCACCCATGCCCAGCGGAGGGGTTCGCCTTCCTGATTGCGATCTCGCACAAGTCAAAAATTGGGTGGATGCCGGCGCTCTAAACAACTAAAACAAAGCAAACATGAAAAAGTCATTCCTGATTTTGAGCCTGCTACTTATGACAGTAGGTACGCTCTCCGCTCAAAAATATCTCACCCGAACTGGTCAGATTACTTTTCTCTCTAAAACCCCCGTTGAAAATATCGAAGCGGACCATAAACAGGTAACCAGCATCTTCAATGCCGAAACTGGGGATCTCGTCTTTTCGCTTTTGTTGAAAGGATTTCAATTTGAAAAGGAATTGATGCAAGAACACTTCAATGAGAAGTATGTAGAGTCTGACAAGTTTCCTAAGTCAACTTTCAAAGGCGCTATCACCAATATGGATGAGGTGGATCTCAATAAGGACGGTACTTATAAGGTGCAAGTAGAAGGCAGCCTGATCATCCATGGTGTCACTCAGCCGGTAACTGCTGAAGGTACCCTAACGGTCAAAGGCGACAATATCATAGCCGAAGCGAGCTTTCCTATCGCCCTAGAGGATTACAAAATTGAAGTCCCTTCCGTCGTCCGCGAAAATATCGCCGAGAGTATTTCCATTGAGGTAAACATGAACTACGAACCCTTCAAGAAATAAGTTGATACAATGAAAAGCTCTCTCCCACTACTATTTGGATTGTTGCTCTTGCTTGGGCTCGGCAGCCCGTTTAACCTTCAGGCTCAGGAAGATGAGGAAGATCTCATGGCCATGCTTGAAGATATGGAAGAAGAGCCGGTCAACTATGCCTTGGCTACTTTCAAAGGGGTACGCCTCATCAATAGCCACTCCATCGAGATGCCGGGGGAAGGGGTATTGCAAATGATGATTTCGCACCGTTTTGGCAGAGTAAACGGAGGGCCATATGAGTTTTTTGGTCTGGATCAGGCCAATATGCGTTTGGGCTTTGAGTATGGGATCAAGCCTTGGTTGTGTGTGGGAATTGGGCGTAGCAACATCCTCAAAACCTACGATAGCTTTCTCAAGGTGCGGCTATTTAGGCAAAAGTCTGGAGCCGAAAACTTCCCTTTTACGATCGTAGCCTATAGCAATATAGCGGCGAGTTCGCTGCGTTGGGTGCAGCCTGATCGAGAAAATTATTTTAGCTCTCGCCTCAATTATACGCATCAATTGATGATCGCCCGTAAGTTTGGAGAGCGCCTTTCATTGCAGTTGATGCCGACTATGATACACCGCAATCTGGTCGCTACCCGCGATGCTCAAAATGACGTCTTTGCCATCGGGGCGGGGGGGAGAGTCAAAGTTACTCGTAGCTTGACAATCAACTTTGAATACTTCTATCTCCTACCCGGCCATACGGCAGATAACTTCCAAAACTCACTGTCTATCGGCGTTGATATCGAGACTGGAGGACACGTCTTCCAATTGATGTTTACCAACTCCATCGGCATGTCCGAAAACCTTTTTATCCCTCAAACTACCGGAGATTGGCGAGCGGGTGATATACACCTTGGCTTCAATCTAGGACGAGTGTTTACGGTAAAAAGGAAGTAGGTTTTCTGCTTCGCAGAACGCTTGTCCTGTACTCCTTGCGACAGAGTCCAAGGAGAAGCCCTTGCCTTCCAAATAGAGTAACAAATGGGAGCCAAGGAGACTTCTCCGCTGCAAGGGGGGTTGAAGGGAAACCGGAGCGGCCAGAAATAAGCGTTCTGCGCAGTAGTCATCCCCTGCAAACTGACAAAAGTCACTCCCGACCCAAACCTATCTCCTCTGCTTAGGGGCTGCCTTAGCCTAGTTTTGGCTTATGGAAAGCACCCACACCCCTTCCTGCTATCATTGCGGGGACGAATGCCCTAGTCCTCCGGTGCAGTTTGCCGAAAAAGACTTTTGCTGCGAAGGCTGCAAGATGGTCTATCAGATCCTGCATGACAATGAATTAGAGACCTACTACCAATTAGAAAATACTCCCGGCCAAAAGCTGATCGATCCCAATACTCAAGGCAAGTGGGACTATTTGGAGCAGCCTGAAGTCATCGAAAAATTGATCGACTTTACGGATGGAGAACGGACGTTTTTGCGGCTGCGGATTCCTCAAATGCATTGTACCTCCTGTATTTGGTTGTTAGAAAATTTGTACCGTCTGCATCCGGGCATAGAGCAGTCTGAGGTAGATTTTCTTCGCAAAACGCTTTCCCTTAGCTTTCAAAACGAGCAGATTCGCCTCCGTGAAGTAATCGCTTTATTGGCTGGCATTGGCTATGAGCCGGAGATTCGCCTACAAGATTTGAAGCAGGAAAAGCAAAAGTCTTATGTCTCTCCTTTGGTTTTTCCGCTGGGGATTGCGGGCTTTTGTTTTGGCAATATCATGCTGTTTAGCTTTCCTGATTATCTCGGCGCTGCCGAACGCTACCTTCCCTTTTTTGCCTACCTCAATCTTTTGTTAGCCTTACCGGTATTCTTTTACAGTAGCCGTAGCTTTTTTCGCTCAGCTTGGGAGGGCCTTAAGCAAAAACAACTCAATATAGATGTCCCGATTTCGCTGGGGATCTTGGTGCTTTTTGGACGTAGTTTGTTCGAAATCATCAGCCAAAGCGGGGCGGGTTATATGGACTCACTGGCGGGACTGGTTTTTTTCTTGCTGATCGGCAAATGGTTTCAAGAAAAGACCTACGATCAACTGGCTTTTGATCGAGATTATACCGCTTACTTTCCGATTGCAGCTACTCGATTAGTCAATGGCAAAAGCGAGAGTGTGCCAGTAACTGATTTGGTGGTGGGAGATAAACTATTGATTCGCAACCAAGAGTTGATACCTGCTGATGCTCGCTTGCTGAGTACTATGGCTCAGCTTGATTATAGCTTTGTGACAGGAGAATCCGAGCCGGTCCCCAAAGTGGTTGGCGATCAGTTGTATGGTGGGGGGCGCCAAGTCGGGCTACCTATAGAAGTAGAACTTACCAAAGCGGTTTCGCAATCTTATCTCACCCAATTGTGGAATCAATCTGCCTTTCGTAAGGAAGCCAAAGCGAGCTTACAAAGCCTGACAGATCAAATCAGCAAGCGTTTTACTTTGGGGGTCTTGCTTGTAGCTTTTGCGGCGGGATTGTATTGGTGGATTACGGTCGATGCTGGTATGGCGGTAAATGTATTTACAGCAGTGTTGATTGTCGCTTGTCCGTGTGGCATTGCCTTGACGCTGCCCATTACCCTCGGCAACACATTGCGTTTGCTTGGAAAACATCGCCTCTACCTCAAAAACACCAGCGTGATAGAGCAAATGGCGAGTTTAGACAATATCGTTTTTGATAAAACCGGCACCCTGACGCAGCATGATCGCTTGCCCGCAGACTTGGTCTATGGGCAGCCTTCGGAGGCGAGTATGGAGCGTCTGATGACCTTGGTGCAAACTTCGACTCATCCGGTGAGTCAGGCGATTGGGCGAATGCACGAGTTTGAGAGCGATCTGCCGATTTTGGACCTTAAAGAAATACCAGGCCAAGGCCTCGAAGCAATTGTCGACGGCTACCATTTGCAATTGGGGAGTTGGGATTATGTGCAAAACTTTGTCCGCACCCTGCCCCCTCTGGAGGGGAACACGGCTACACAAAGCGAAGGGTTTATCCCCCATTGGAGGGAAATAGCCCCCCAAGCCACCTGTTTAGTCGAAGATGGAAAACTGATTGCTGGTTTTGCTTGGCAACCCGCTTTTAGAGAAGGCCTTGCCAGTACGATGAGCGTTCTGCGCGAGCAGTACCAATTACAAGTACTCTCAGGTGATACCGATCGAGATCGCGCAGCGCTGCAAAAAGTTTTTGAGCTAGAAACCCCGCTACACTTCCAGCAAAGCCCACAGGCCAAACTCGATTTTATTGCGGCTCTCCAATCAGAAGGGCACAAAGTGATGATGGTAGGGGATGGGCTAAATGATGCCGGTGCCTTGCGCCAAAGCGAAGTGGGGGTTGCCCTGACAGAAGACACCGGTACTTTTGCGCCTGCTTGTGATGCGATTTTGGATGCGCAATCTTTTTGGCAATTACCCGCCATGCTGCGCTTTTCACATCAGGCGGTGAAATTGGTGCGCTATGGTTTTGTGCTCTCCTTGTTGTACAATCTTTTTGGTTTGGCCATTGCGGTACAAGCTTGGTTGACGCCGGTGATTGCGGCGATATTGATGCCGCTGAGTTCTCTCACGGTGGTGGCTTTTGGGATGATCTCTACTTCTTTGGTGCATCGGGCTTTGTTTAGGCCGCTTCGCGGAACGCTTGTCTCAAGCTCACGAGATGGGCAAAAAACACCACCGGTACCACAAATGCAGGCAGCCAACTAAAAGGGAAATTGAGCACTGCCCAATTGGGTTGCTCAAAGGCAAGCTGCTGGAAGTTACTTGGCAAGGCCAAGATGGCAGTGGCCACGATATTGATCAAGAAGCCCAGCATGGCAAGATTCCAGCCTATGATGAGCCATTTGCCGCCTACTTGCTTGACAAAGGCAAAATAGATAAGCAGCGGTGCCGTGATACCTGCGATAATATCAAAATTGCGTCCCGCAAAAGTCATGACTTCAGGCACTGCTTGATTGAGAAACAACCCATACAAAACTAATTCTACGGGTATCCGCACGATGTGAATCCAGTGCAAACGACTCATGTCCAAACGATCGATAAAGGCCCGCCCTCTTTTGGTCAAAAACACAATCCCAATCAAAACGAAGGTCGGCACTACTGCCAAAGGAAAACGCGGCGGTACCGGCTGTGGATCCGTATTGTAAAAATCTGCCAGGCTCAAAGCGGCTTGCAAAGCGAGCCAAGCGACGATACCCGCGAGTATCCAATTAGCGGTAGAAGCGTTCTGCGCAGCAGGCCTAATAGCTCGATAAAACAAAAAAAGAGTCAAAAGGCTCGTCAATATGAAACCGATGCTGATGTAAGAGGGTAGGTTGGATAGCATGATATCTGTAATTATGTGATTATACTTGTATATGCAACTCTGTGAATAAAAAAATACTGTCAAGCTTTTAGGGGCAAATTTGCGCGAATTGCTTCAGTGATAAGCTCTATTTGTTGCAGCTGAAATTGGCCCAATATGGCTTCTACTTGCTGGTGGAGGCTTTCCCAGAGGGGCGAAATTTCTTCTAGGAGGTCAAAGCCTTTTTGGGTGAGCGACAAATCAGACTGTCTGGGATCGGCTCCTTTTTCGATCAAAACCAATCCATCTCTTTCCAGTTTTTTCAAGTCTCTGCTCATGGTAGAGGGAGTTAAGATGAGCGTATCGGCTAATTGTTTTTGATTGACGGACGATTTTTTGCCGATGATAAAGAGAATCGAAACCATACTACCCCTCAGACCAAAAGGCTTGTAGGCTTGCATATAGGCCTGATTGAGCATGCGGTGGAGCCGCCTAAGCCGAGCGTTGGCACAGCTAGAAGGATTGATGCGAGCAAAATTGGGGCCGGCAGTAGGTTTGCTTGAAGACATAGGCCTAAGCTAAAAAATTATACTTGTATGTACAAGTTTGGGGATCAGTGACTTTTAGCAGTCCTGCCATTTACAAAAGTCAGTCAGGGCTTGTGCTTGTGTCATCCCTTAGTGGGGCCAAAGCGCCTAAGTTTGAAGCAATCAAATATCCATTCCTATGACAGTGATTTTCATTCTTATCGGTATCAGTCTTTTGGTGGCACTGGGGTTTTTAGGCGCCTTTTTATGGGCGGTTCGCTCGGGTCAATACGCCGACGATTATACCCCATCGGTGCGCATCCTTTTTGAGGAAGCCAATAATGAAAACGCTGCTAATCACACTAAATCTTAATCGAATTCTGCTATGTTACAGAATCCGCCATCAAGCTCTACTTCGACTGGCACATCTGCTCAGACACAGGTAGAGACCTTTTACTACGACAATGCTATCGTGCGCAATTTTGCGGTAGCATCGGTCATTTGGGGCCTAGCCGGTATGCTGGTGGGGCTCATCGTTTCGTTTCAATTCGTACTGCCAAATTTCTTTTTGTGGGACGAAATCAGTTTCATGTCTTTTGGTCGTCTCCGCCCACTGCACACCAATGCGGTGATTTTTGCCTTTGTGGGTAATGGGATTTTCATGGGCGTGTATTACTCTTTGCAGCGTCTGACCAAAGCTCGGATGTATAGTGATTTGCTGAGTAAGCTCCATTTCTGGGGTTGGCAGGCGATCATTCTCGCGGCTTTGATCACCCTACCTTTAGGGATCACAACGGGCAAGGAGTATGCCGAACTCGAATGGCCAATTGACTTAGCGATTGCGCTTGTTTGGATCATCTTCGGTTTGAACATGTTTCTCACGATCAACAAGCGTCGCGAACGCCACATCTATGTTGCCATCTGGTTTTACATCGCGACTTGGGTTACGGTTACGGTATTACACGTAGTCAATAGCCTTGAGCTACCCGCGAGCATGTGGCAGAGCTATTCTGTATTTGCTGGGGTACAAGATGCCTTGGTGCAGTGGTGGTATGGGCACAATGCGGTAGCCTTTTTCTTGACGACGCCTTATCTCGGTTTGATGTACTACTTCATTCCCAAGGCTTCAAATCGTCCGGTTTACTCCTACCGCTTGTCTATCATTCACTTTTGGGCCTTGATCTTTATCTACATCTGGGCTGGGCCTCACCACTTACTCTATACTGCCTTACCTGACTGGGCTCAATCTCTCGGAGTGGTATTCTCGATCATGTTGATCTTCCCATCCTGGGGGGGCATGCTCAACGGTTTGATGACCCTAAGGGGAGCTTGGGACCGGGTGCGTACTGACCCTATCCTCAAATTTATGGTGGTAGCGGTTACGGCTTATGGTATGGCCACTTTTGAAGGCCCAATGCTTTCTATTAAGAGCTTTAACGCCTTGACCCACTATACCGACTGGACCATCGGGCACGTGCACATTGGTACACTCGGCTGGAACGGTTTCTTGACCTTTGGGGTGCTTTACTGGTTGATTCCCAAAATGTGGAGGACCAAGCTTCACTCCCAAAAACTGGCCAACTTCCACTTCTGGATTGGTACACTGGGGATCATCTTCTATGCGCTACCGCTTTATTGGGCTGGTTTTACCCAAGGTACTATGTGGAAGCAGTTTGATGCAGATGGCTTCCTTGTCTACGGTAACTTCTTAGAGACAGTAACTCAGATCATCCCGATGTATTGGATTCGTGGCCTTGGCGGTACCCTCTACCTTATCGGAGCATTTGTCATGGTCTATAATCTGATTGTTACGGCCAATAAAGGCTCACTCATGGCAAATGAAAAAGCCAGTGCGCCAGCATTAGCTAAAGAATACAAATCTCACCAAGGTGAATACTGGCACCGCTGGATCGAACGTCGTCCGATGCAGATGCTATTTGGTAGTCTGGTATTGATCCTGATTGGTGGTATTGTCGAGATGGTGCCGACTTTCTTAGTCCAAGACAATGTGCCTGAGATTACGGCGGTACAGCCTTATACGCCACTTGAGCTAGAAGGACGCGATATCTATATCCGAGAGGGCTGTTACACTTGTCATTCACAGATGATTCGACCCTTCCGTTCCGAAACGGAAAGATATGGAGAGTACTCTAAAGCGGGTGAATTTGTCTATGACCACCCATTTCAGTGGGGTTCTAAGCGTACAGGGCCAGATTTGGCGAGGGAAGGAGGCAATCCTAAACTGCGTAAATCTGATAGCTGGCATTATCGCCACATGTACGATCCACGCTCTACTTCTGATGGGTCTATCATGCCGCGCTACTCTTGGCTCCATGAAAATACGCTCGATATCTCTACTACAGAAAGTAAGATATCTACCATGCGTACGCTCGGGGTGCCATACCCTGAAGGCTATGAAGAACAAGCAGTAGCAGACTTGCAAAAACAAGCGCAAGAGATTGCAGATCGCATCCAAGAGGAGTTGCCAGATAGTCCGGGTATAAGTGAAAAGTCTGATCGTGAAATTATCGCCGTGATCGCATATCTCCAGCGTTTGGGGGTAGATATCACCAAGGCTGGCGACCAAAGTTTGAGCAATAAATAACACCTAGAAAATCTAAGAAAATGCACAAAGAAGTATTAGCCAATATCGACGGTGTGAGTCTCTTTCCGGTGATCGCGATCGTACTCTTCATGATCATCTTTAGCCTTATCACTTACTACACTATCAAGATGGATAAGCGCAAGATCGGTGAACTATCATTCATCCCCTTAGAAGATGATCCTACTTCTTCTCTACCTACTCACAGCAAAACGCAAAACTAATGAGCAGAAAGAATTTCAAAACGCTGTTAACAACTGGAATCGCCCTGTTTGGGGGCGGTTCCCTAATGGCCCAAGATATAAATGGGGTTTCCTCCTCCTCTTTGATGCTAACGTTGATCTTCACGATGATCGCGCTTGGCTTAGTGATCGTGATTCTGGCGTTGACGGTTTTTTACCTAATTCGCGAAAAAGAAGCAAAAGCAGCAAGCCTTGCCGAAGGCGAAACTGCTCCTGTCCCACAAGCCAGCTTTAGTTGGAAGTGGTGGAATAAGAAGCTTGTTGCCGCAGTGCCTATAGAAATGGAAGCGAGTGTGGATATGGGCCATGATTACGATGGTATCCGTGAGCTTGACAATAAGCTCCCCCCATGGTGGCTCTATGGCTTTTACATCACCATTGGCTGCGCGGTTTTATACCTCGGTTATTATCACATTGGTTCGGACTGGTCTTCCGATATGGAGTACCAAGCAGAAATGCAGGAAGCGGCTAAGATCAAAGAAGCCTATCTCGCCAAAGTGGCGGCTGGTGTCAATGAAAATAATGTCGTTGCCTTAACTGACGCAGCTAAAATTGCCGAAGGAGGGCAGATCTTTACCACTTATTGTGTGGCTTGTCATGGTGCTGAAGGCCAAGGTGGGATCGGGCCAAACATGACAGATGAATATTGGCTGCATGGCGGCGATATCAAAGATGTTTTTAAAACCATCAAATATGGGGTGATCGATAAAGGGATGACGCCTTGGCAAGAGATGTTAAAGCCGCAGGAGATGCAGGCGGTAGCTAGTTTTATTTTGACCTTGCAGGGAACGAACCCACCCGATGCCAAAGGCCCTCAGGGAGAACTTTATGCACCTGAAGCAGAACCAACAGATTCTGACAGCCTACAAACGGAAAGTATTTCTATGAATTAAGTATTAGCGGCAAGGCTCAGCCCTGCCGCTAATAAACATTTGTCAAATCAACAGAACTAAGAGAAACTGATGAGCTTTGTCGAAAT
>JBCAWW010000024.1:0-16452 GCA_038534415.1 Bacteroidota bacterium
CCAATCGTCAAAATCCTCGTTTTTGGGCCAATTTTGTACTGGTAGGCAATGCACAAAGCCTCGGTAGCTCAGCTAGCGCATTATGGCTGATCATTGGCGCACTAATTCTCACATTTGGCCTAGTTTTCGCTTGGTATTTTCGTCCAAAAGAAAAGGCCCTCAATTCATAAACCTTGAACTCAAAGTTGTGAATCGAGGTGCCCGTCATGTAAGCTGTATAGTCTAAGTGTCACTTGACCTTCATTCGTTTGATTAGACACCAAATATCAGCAGATGTTATCAAGGGCGCCTCAACTTCATTCATCTACTCAATCCTACCGTTTACTTAGTCAAAGCTACCGCTCCCTAAGTGGGCCGCTCAATATTTGGAGAGCAGCATGCTTAGGCCTAATTTAGGTCAACCATGTAACACAATAATCAGCTACGGAAACCGTAGAAAATACCCAGGCGTCAGTCTGGGATTTTTTTTATACTAAGCTCCGGGCCCATTTTCTACCTTCTTCTAGATTTGACATTACCTTAAAGGGAACGGGATTTTTTTGTAAACTAAAAATCATTTTTAAGACCCCACGAAGCAGGCCATTGGGCATGACATAAGCTACGCCTCTGCAATAGGTTTTGATGAGTGCTTCATGTTCCTTCATCCATTTCGCCTGCTTTTGTTGATAAACAGGATTGGGGGTAGGCGCTTGAGTCGCATCAAAAACTAAGGCAAAAGCTTCTTTACGCTCATAGTTGGCATATAGACCCGCTAGATAGGCGGCAAAGTTTTCCGGTGTTTCTTTTTCCCCCGTAAAGCGGATGATAATCAAGGGAAAAGTATTTCGATCAAAGTGAGCGTACATGTTTTCTAGCTTTAGCTTTTATCAACCATCGCTATCTACTTTTGTTATATTAGATAAATAAGCGTTCGGCGAATAGCCGCAACCCTACTACTATCAAACCTGCTTACATGCGACCTTTTATTTGCTTGCTTTTTGTATTGTCCTGCTTCGCAGAACTCTCCGCTCAAACCCTGATCCCGATTCAAAGCGCCGACTTTGCCCTAGTGCTGCAAACCGACGATGATCTGCGTCTCAGGACTGTCTATTTTGGCACTCGCCTCCAACATTCGGATGAGTATGCCGCCATCGCCAAACAGCTGCGCTACCAAGGCACCAATGAAGATGTCTTCAATCATGCTTATACACCCAGCGGCACTTGGAATGTCTCCGAGCCTGCCATCGCGGTGCAGCATGCCGACGGCAATCATTCGCTCGAACTGGCTTATGTGAGCCACCAGCAAGATGCAAGCGTCGCAAACATCATTACCTATCAAATCGACCTCAAAGATCCGGTCTATGATACCGAAGTGAGGCTGTTTTATCGCGTTTATCAGGCCGAAAATGTCTTTGAGCAATGGACCGAGATTTCCCACAATGAGGCTAATCCCCTAGTGCTTGAAAAATACGCAAGCGCTAATCTATATTTCCGTAATCAGGACTTTTACTTGACCCATTATCATGCTAGTTGGGCGCAGGAGATGCAGCCCGAAACCAGTCAATTGACTGCTGGAATGAAGGTCTTGGACTCGAAACTAGGGACTCGTTCTCATTTATATGCTCCGCCGACTTTCATGCTATCGTTCGACGAAGTCGCCCAAGAAGATCAGGGCAAAGTAATGCTCGCCAATCTCGCTTGGTCAGGTAATTATCGGTTTGACTTTGAGATCGATCGCTACCAAAATCTACGTCTGATCGCGGGTGCCAACCATCATGCCGCCGCTTATCATCTCGCCTCCGGCGAACGCTTGGAAACCCCACACTTTGTGTACACCTACTCTGAATCAGGCATAGGCCCCGCCAGTCGCAATATGCACCAGTGGGCGCGTAAATATCGGGTTTGGGACGGCCAAGGCGAACGCTTAACCCTGCTCAATAATTGGGAAGCCACCTACTTCGATTTTAATGAAGAGAAGCTACTCGGTCTTTTTGATGGCGCCAAGGCCTTAGGCGTGGACCTCTTTTTGCTCGACGATGGCTGGTTTGCCAATAAATATCCGCGTAACCATGATCGGGCTGGTTTGGGTGATTGGCAAGAAAATCGTAAAAAACTCCCCCATGGCCTCGGTTATTTAGTCGAAGCCGCTGCCGAAAAAGACCTCAAATTTGGCATTTGGATTGAGCCCGAAATGGTCAATCCCAAAAGTGAGCTTTATGAAAATCATCCCGACTGGGTCATCCGACAGCCAGACCGAAAGGAATATTATTATCGCAACCAATTGGTGCTCGACCTTTCCAACCCTGCGGTGCAGGAGCATGTTTACGGCGTTTTTGACCATATTTTTGCTGCGAATCCCGATATCGCCTACGTCAAGTGGGACTGCAATGCGGTGATCTATAATGCGCATTCGACATATCTCGAGCAGCAGGGTATCGCTCAGAGCAATCTTTATCTCGACTACGTCAAGGGACTTTATGAGGTGCTTGAACGCCTCAGAGTCAAATATCCCAAGGTGCCGATCATGCTATGTTCAGGTGGCGGTGGCCGCGTCGATTATGGCGCACTGCAATACTTTACTGAGTTTTGGCCGAGTGATAATACTGCCCCGGTCGATCGAGTTTTTATGCATTGGGATTATTCGCATTACTACCCGGCGATTGCGATGAGCGCACACGTGACCAATTGGGACAAGGAGGCCTCGATCAAGTTTCGGACAGACGTAGCCTCGATGGGCAAACTAGGCTTTGACATCGTGGTGGACGAACTCAGCGAGGATGAGCTAGCGTTCTGCAAAGCAGCGATCCAAAACTATGACGACTACAAAAGCGTCATCTGGCATGGGGATCATTATCGGCTGCAGAGCCCTTATACACATCCTTTTGCTAGCTTTCAATTTGTAGATGAGGTGCAAGATCGAGCCATCATGTTTAGCTATCTGGTCAGCAACCGCTGGGAGATCAACTACTCCGTCGAACCCGTCAAACTCAAAGGACTCGACCCCGCCAAACGCTATCAAATCACCGAAATCAATCTCTATCCGGGCACGCGTTCGCCCATAGGCGAAAACACCCTCTACTCAGGCGAATACTTGATGAAGGTGGGCTTCAATCCAGATGTCTCTCAGCAGAGAAGGAGTGTGGTCTTGGAGCTAAAAGCGGTGGATTAAGCTAGTGCTCAATTTTGTTAAGCTGCTCTAGCAAATGAATGGCCTCAGTTTGGGCATAATGAGTGGTATCTACCGCAATTTCGCTCAAAATGCCTTTTGCTAGATCGATTTGATCCGCTTGCAAATGGGCCAAAGCGCGATACCATTGGGCTTCATAAAAGAGAATATGAACCGAGGGTACTGCCTTGAGGTCGGCAATCGCCGCTTGCGGATGCTGGAGCTGCATATGACTGATGGCGCGGTAGAAGTAGGCATCTCCGATGAACGAAAAATCTGCTTGGGTAAGACAGGCTGAAAATTGAGCGATGGCTTGTTCGTATTGGGCTGCTTGGTAAGCCTCAATGGCACTTTGCCAAATCGCTGAAGTTTCAGAGTTTGCATCACGCAGACTAGGCTTAGTGGGGAGACTAAAAGCCTCGGCATAGAGATCTGTTGCATTTACAGCTTGAAAACTGGACCAAAACGGAATACTCAAAAGCAAAATCACGAAGGCCGCAGCGACGGCATAGCCGATCCGGCGTAGGATAAAACGATTTTGTTGATGCTCCGCCAAAAAGTCATTTGCTTGGTTTTTTAGCTGGTCTTTGACAGCCTCTCGGATAGCTGCTTTTTCCTCCTTAAGTTTAGCCGTTTCTATCGCAAGTGCCTCATTATCCATAACCTCTAATTCAAAGGCGATTTTTTCTTCTGGGGTGAGGCGATTGCTGAGATAAGCATCAGCGCGTTCATGTAGTGATTCTTCCATGGGCTATGCTTTATGGGTTGAAGGGGCGATGAGTTTACGCAGCTGTTGTAGGCATTTGTATTTTCTTTTCTTGGCTTGTTCCGCACTAGCGAGACCGACTCTTTGTGCGATTTCAGCCATGCTATAGCCCCAATAGCCCCAATCCATCAGGATTTGTTGGCAGGGATTTCCCATTTTTTGCAGTTGTGCTTTGACCATAGCTATTTGTGATTGGATGCTGCTTTTGTCTTCGATCGAATGACTACTATCCATCGCTTCTGGTGGTGTCGCCAAGTACTGTACTTTATTAGTGGTCTGTTTTTTGAAAAGGTCCCTCGCCTTGAAATAAAAAATCTGGTAGAGATAGGTAGAGAGCTTACTTTCTCCTCTAAACTGCCCATTGGCCAGCTGCTCGCCTAGGCTCATTACAGCATCTGTAAAGGCATCAACACAATCTTCTCGGCTCAGGCCCAATTTGTTCTGCACCTTAGGGACATAGGCTATGTATTGCTTCAAAAGGTAGCGCGTGGCTTTTTCTCGTGCCGCCCTCTGTCCACTCATTGCCTCGATCAGTTGCTGATCTGTCCACCGTTTTTGAAACATATCAAGGTGAAAATACGACGATTTGTAAAGAAATGGAATGGCGGGCGCTTTTCAAGCTTTGGCGTTGTTTGGGCTTTGACCGCTGCGCGGAACGCTTCTCCAGCTAATGGGAAGGAGGAGAAATCTCATCACGGGTCAAATGGTATTGACAATAAAAGTAAGCTTGATCCTGGTTTAGGGACTTAGCTGCAAGGGGGGCAAACTAGCGCCGCTGGCGGCCGCTGATGAGCGTTCTGCGAAGCAGTAGTCCCCATCCTGAGCCTGCAAAAAGCTAGAAAGTGAGCCTCGGGAAGGCATGATCACCCACCAATTTAAAAAAAAAATACGCAGCAAGGGGGACCTTTTTTGCTGAAGTTCCACTAAGGGGGAAGAAAACAACTTCTAAATCTAATTGTGAATAAAAATGAGTTATCCTTCTTTCTTCTCTCCCCATAAGAATTTGCTCCTGCCCTTACTCATGCTGATCAGTACTTCTTCGATCTGGGCCCAGAGCTATGAGTTGATCAATGAATATCCAAGCGATAATCCCTTTGCTGTCGCTGACCAATTGATCAGTTCGAGTGAAATCCTGCTGATGTGGGATTATGGTACGACCAGCACTCCGCTCGAAATCAATCATCAAATATTTGATTATCTCGGCCAAGGCACTGCGCTACAGCCCAAGCCGCGTTATACCGAGACCAATCGCCTCAACTACGGCTTGCGCCATATTGCCTTGGCTACTGGAGATCTAGACAATGATCATTATGATGAGTTTGTGTCGGTATATCATGGTCCCAATCGCCAGCTAGAGGTCTATGTGAGCGATGTGGATACTTTCAATTTCAACATCAATCAAGGCAATCGATCTGTGATTGATGCGCGTATCAAAGACACTCCTACGGGTAGCCTCGGTTACGAAGGACAAGTAAAGCTAGCCATTGGCAATTTTGATAGCGATGCAGACGGAGAGTTTGTCGTGGTTTATCGCAATGCTGATACCGATGACCTTTACATCCGTTTGTTTGATCAAAACAATTTTGTGCCTAGCGAAATCGCTGAGATCCACGACGAAAAAATGGAGCCGGTCAACAATCGAGTGGAGACTTTTGAGGTAATCGCTACTGATTTGGATATGGATGGCAAAGACGAAATCGTGCTAGCCGCCTTTGAAAAGAAAAACGGTCAGCTTGAAGTATTTGTCAAAGTCTATGAGCTGACACCTTCAGGCCTTATGGCTAGAGCTAGGAAGGTCGTCAATCGTCAGGAGAGCGAAACCACCCCTATCTTGTTAGGCTTGACTCATGGCGATTTTGATCATGATACAGTAGACGAATTGGTGATTGGGATCAACAAACAAGGGGCTTCTAATTCAGGTCAATCCTATGATGATACTTTTTTGTACCTATTGCGCAATGCAGATGATCTCGGCTCCGCCGAACGCAGCTTCTTGGAGCTACTCGTAGTGGATTCTAGTCGGGTGGGTACCGCGGAGATTTCGAATCAATTGCAGACCAATATGCTGCTCAACCCACTCGATCTCGAAGCAGGCGATCTCAATGGCGACGGCCGCGACGAATTGGTCATGGGTAACTATGGTGCGGTGCGAGTGTTTTCGGTAGACGATAGCCTTTCTTTTCAGTTTGAAGTAGCCAAATACACCTACCAGCCCGAAAACGCTTATCATGTCAATAGCTCCCTAGAAATTGCCGATCTCGATGGCGATATCTCCGAAGAAATCGTCTTTGTGCAGGACCGCTATATGCAAACCAATGATGATGACTCCTTGAGTCTGACCGTCTATGTGTTGGACATCAATAATAATCTTGATCAACTCAATGAGTTGACTCGCATGGAAAACTTTGATCAGGTAGATCTGAAAAATGGCCGCCGTCGGATGTACACCCTTGCGGTAGGCGATTTTGATGGGGATGGATTGCGTCTAGGCCAAGGACGCAGATTTAGTATGACCGATATCAAGCAACCCCTAGTGATCCTCAATGCTCCTCCCACGCATTATGATGTGCTCGGCGGTACTACCTATGATATCAATGATTGTTTTAGCGGAGGCTGTAACTACTCTGCAACCTATGCGCTTCAGACGGCAACCACTATTTCGGCCTCCAGTCAGCTAAATCGTGCTTGGGGAGTGAGCGCCACCGCTAGTGGCAATGCTTCTTTTGGCATTGTAGATGTTGGGGCCTCGGTCTCAGCGAGCTATGGAGAAAATTTTTCTGAATCCAACGCGCAATCAGAAACCATCGAAATTTCGATTGAAGCGACCACCAATCATGATGATATGATTTATGCCACCTTGCTAAACTATACCGTTTGGGAGTACCCGCTTTATGAGGGAGATGAGTTGGTGGGGCATCTCGTCTCTGTGGTACCTGAGTTGAGTTCACAGGAGTGGTTTCCTAGCAAGTCCTATAAAGCGACTCGCTTCATCCCTGATCATGAAGTAGATAATATCTTGTCTTATCGGGAATACCCGAACGACTTCTTTCTTGAAAACCCGAGTGTTGGTCGCGCGATCAACAACTTCCAGACCTATACGATAGATCAAGGTTTGTCATACTCTTGGTCAGTCTCCTTCAATGATTTTGATGAAAGCGCCAATGAAGAAGAAAATACCATTGGGCTAGCCGTAGGCGCCAATGCCGGTATTGGGGGTGATTCTTGGGGGCTTGGGGTAGAAACCGAAGGCACCTACGATGAAAGCGAGATCGAAACCCAATCCGTCAGCATCGACTCCACGATCCAAATCAACGTCAGCTTTGATGGCATAGACCGCAGTATAGGCGAAAATCAGTATGGTATTAGCCCCTTCTTGTATTGGAGCCGCACCGGTGCTTTGGTATTAGACTACGCGGTACGCCCTGAATTGCCGACCGGTGGCTCTGGAAACAATTGGTGGTCGCAAAACTACGCCCAAGAACACGACCCCGCTTTCATCCTCCCTTGGTTACATGATCCCGAAAAAGGACTGACTCTCTCCGATACCGCCCGTCGCTACGAGACCAAGTCCCTCAACATCTATCCTCAAAATCCCCAGCCAGGGGATAAGGTACGGGTAACAGCCTATATCCATAATTGGAGTCTCCTGCCTACCAATGATTATATAGAGGTATCTTTTTACTTCGGTCATCCCAATCAAGGGGGCACCCTTATCACGGATATCAATGGGCAAAGCCTTCATATCACGCCAGATTTTGTTGATGCGAGAGGACGCGAAAAAGTAGTCATGGAGTTTACGATGCCCTCTGGACTTGGCAACTTCCCTCGTCTTTACGCTCATATCGACCCTATGGGTAAACTGACGGAAATACACGAACGAAACAACATCGGCTATGTAACGGTCGAGTCCTTTAGCAGTGTGAGCATCGAAGAGGAAATGGAGGAGCAAGTCGCTTATGGCAAACTCAGCATGAGCTATCCCAATCCTTTTAGCGAAGAGACTGCGATTAGATTTCGCGTTCCGCAAGCGGAAAAAGTACAAATGACGCTCTATGATATGCAGGGAAAAATGATCAAAGCTCTCCTCAATGAACATAAACAGAGCGGCGAATTTGAAGTGCTCGTCTCTGGGCAAAATCTTCCCGACGGCCTTTATTTTTACCAATTACAGATTGGAGATCATAGAGAGTCAGGCAAATTGATCAAGCGCTAAGACTTAACTCACTTTTTTCACAAGGGGCGCATTGTCAAAAATGCGCCCTAATTTCTATATCTTTAGTATTGGGGATTTAGCATGAAGGTAGGTATATGAATCAATCAATCCTTTTTTTGTTAGCCTTGCTCTTGCATTGCTGGAACCTGTGTGCGCAAAATCAGGTGGATTCGACACAGGCCAAAGCGGTATTTGATAAAGGGGTAGGCCAACTAAACAATGCTCAATATGAAGCGGCCTATCAAAGCTTAGGGAAGGCCTCGCTGCTCTACGAGCAGTTAGAAGATTGGAAGCACATGATCGATGCGAGCAACAGCCAAGCATGGGCTCGTTTTTGGCAAGGCAAACTGCCTGAAGCCGAAAAAATCTTACTCAAAAATCTAGAAGTCGCCATCCATAAAACGGGAGCAAGGTCAAAGACGGTTTCTAGTACCTATTACTATCTCTCTGCTGTTGCGGGACGCAATACCCTCTATGATCAATCTCTTGCCTACGCACAGCAAGGGATTGATATATTAATGGAACATGATCCGGATGATTTTCGAATGGGTAATTTCTTCAATTCGCAGGCAATCGCTTATTACGAAAAACGAGATTTTGAACGGGCCTTAGACCTGCAAAAAAGAGCCCTGCAAATCAAGTTCAAGCATCATCCGCCCGTCAGTACTTATATCGCCAAATCTTACAATAATATTGGCATCATTTACCGGGACCTGGGGCAGTATGACAAAGCATTGGAGTACTATCAAAAGTCGCTAGACATCAAAAAGCAAATCCATTCGGGCCCTCATCCTCAAATAGCCGCGACCCTCAACAATATGGCTATCCTGTACGAGGACCTTGGCGATTATACACGCTCTTTGATGCTTTTGGAAGAATCCTTAGAGATCGAACGATTGATATTTGGCGAAGAAAGCTATGAAACTGCGGACAAATATGGGGTGATGGCTACCATTTTTACACGCACGGGCAGATATGAAGAAGCCCTCAAATACAACCGAAAAGCATTTTACACTTGGCAAAAAGGCTTAATTCACAATCATTCTCATCTCGCAAGGGCTACGGGGCAGTTTGGGCAAATCTATCTCGAACAGGGCCTTTTAGATTCAGCCCTTTTTTATTTTCATAAGGAAGTCCGGATGCTCGTCCCAGCGTTCCATGAAATGGACCCCCTAAAAAATCCACCAGACCAAGCCCTCAATACGATCAGTGATCTGAGTGATGCTTTTGAGGGCAAAGCCAAAGCCTTGTTTGCCCTAGGTCAATTGGCAGCTGATGATCAACTTTTGCTGGCTTCGCTGCAAGCCTATGAAAAAGCCGCCGCCGTCATAGAGCTTACGGCCCAAGGATATATAGGCGAAAGTTCAAAGCTGCATTTATTGGATCGCTCTCGCCCTATTTTTGAAGGGGCAATCGCGCTTTGTTATGCCCTTTGGGAACGCTCAGCTGATACTCGATATATTTTTCAGGCTTTCCGCTTCGCGGAACGCAACAAAGCCACCGTATTACGGGCTAGTTTGCAGGCTAAAAAAGCCATCCAATACGCTGGAATTCCTGATAGCATCCAACAAAAAGAGATTAGCCTCAAGTCTCAAATAGAATCCCTGTCTCTGGCCAGTTTTCAACTAGCGGACGCAAGCCAAACCGACTCCCTCGAAAAAGTAAATGAAGAATTATTTGAAGCCAAGCAGCAGTACATTGCTTTGCTAGCCCAATTGGAGATCGATTATCCGCTCTACTTTGAACTCAAATACCAGCAAAAAGCGCCTTCATTAGTAGAGATTCAACAATACTTGGCTCAGCAACCGGCGCGTTTAATTGCCTTTTTTGAAGGAGAAGAGGTTCTTTATAGTTTTTCGATCACAGCTACAGACATTAATTGGCATCGCACCCTCAAGCTAGACGAGCTTCAAAAGACTGTCAGTGAAATAAGTGGATTTTTGTATGACAATAGTTCCGCCCGTGCGCAAGCTTTTGATGTAGCTCTCTTTGCAAATTTTGCCCAACACAGCTTTCAACTATATCAGCAAACCTTGGGGGCCTATGATATCAGTGAAGGGGAAAACCTCATCATTATCCCCGATGGGATCTTGCATCAAGTACCTTTTGAAGTCCTTTTGACCGCCAAGCCCCAAACCCAAATTAAGGCGCAATATCAAGCGCTGGCCTACTTGATAAAATCCCATCCTATCCGCACGATTTATTCGGCTCATCTGATGCTCTCAGATAAGCCCCGTCATGCCAAGACTACTGCTGGCCTACTTGCTTTTGCGCCATCTTACGAAACGCCCTCTGATGAACTCTTTAGCAGTAGAGCGGGCTTTTCTGACTTGAAGTTTAGCGCCAAGGAAGCTCAATCAATTGCAGAGATGACAGGTGGGGATGCGTTCTTCGGAGAAGCGGCCAATGAAGCCAGATTTAGAGCTATCGCCAGTAAATATAAGGTGATCCACCTCGCCATGCATGCATTTACGGAAGAAGAAAACCCACTCTACTCGGGTCTTTTGATGCAGGAAAAGGCGGACAGTCTACACGACAATGTCCTACATGCAGCCGAGTTGTACAATCTTGAAATCAATGCTGATCTAGCGATATTGAGTGCTTGCAATACGGGACAGGGTAAGCTGGCCCAAGGCGAAGGGGTGATGAGTTTGGCGCGCGCATTTAGGCAAGCAGGCTGTCCCAATATTGTGATGAGTCTGTGGCAAGTTGATGATGAGGCGACCCAGCAAATCATGCAGACTTTTTATGAAGAGTTACAAAAGGGAAAAGGCAAGGACAAAGCCCTCCAATTGGCTAAGCTCACTTATCTCGAAAAGCGGCGCAATGTTCATCCGCATTTTTGGTCTGCTTTTGTCTTGATGGGAGATGCCGAGCCCGTCGATTTTGATGCCCCCAATCCTTGGTCTCCCTTTTTATTGACCGGCTTCCTTTGTTTGCTAGGTGTTTTGGGTTTTGTTCACCTCCGGCGGAACGCTCCCTCCTGGTAATTACTCACAGCTATTGCGGATCAGGCGATCGTAAAAAGCGATCATGCGGAGATAGTTTTCTACGCTGAGGCGCTCATTTTTGCCGTGCATACGGGTGAGGTCTTTAGAAACCACAAACATGGGTGAATAGCGATAGATTTGATCGCTCAGCTCTGCATAATAGCGCGCATCAGTCGCTCCGACCGAAAGATTAGGGATCACCACGGACTCAGGCATAATTTCACCGATTGTTTGCTGGATCATTTTGAAGCCAAAGGCATCGGTAGGAGAGACGGGCGAAGCCTCCGCATAGATACTGGCTCCATAGGGCTCGATGGATACGCGTTCATCGGAGATGATACCCTTTAAATAGGCGATCACTGTCTCTTTGGTATCGCCCGGCATCAGACGAAAATTGACCTGGGCGCTGGCTTCGGTGGGAAGTACATTGTCTTTGACGCCGCCATTGATCATGGTGGGAGCGGTGGTGGTGCGTATGGTCGCGTTGGTCTTGGGATCGGCGGATAGTTGATCTTCGAGTATGCCACTAAAAAGCCAACGATTGGCAAAAACCATTTTGGTGCCAAAATCCATTTCAGGTCCGAGGTAGTCAAACATCTGGCGGCTCAAATTATCATTGAGGCGAGAAGGGAGGGGATTTTCGCTTAAGCGAACGATGGCATGGCTAAGCACACTTACGGCAGTCTCTTTGGCGGGCATAGAGGAATGGCCTCCATCAGCGATCTTGGCGGTCAACGTTAGACTGAGATAGCCCTTTTCGGCTACGCCTACCACGGAAAGCGGTTTGCTAAGACCCGACATAGCATTTTGGATGGTCATGCCGCCTTCGTCAAGGACAAAGCCTAGTTGGACGCCTTGCGCTGCTAGCATCTTAGACATGGTCCCTGCGCCTCTTTTACCGCTTACTTCTTCATCATGTCCAAAAGCAAAATACAGCCCACGCTTGGGTTGAAAACCTTCTTGAAGCAATCTTTCGGCGGTTTCCAGTATGCCGATCACGGCCATTTTATCATCCATAGTGCCGCGACCCCAAATCATCCCATCTTCGATCAAGCCGCTGTAGGGGCCCTGCTCCCAGTCCGGCAAGCTAGCCTCCTCGACTGGCACTACATCATAATGACCCATCAGCAAGATCGGTTCTAGGTTGGGATCCGTTCCACGCCAGTGGTACAACAAGCTATAGTCATTTACAAGCTCGCGCGCTAAGAAAGAATCCACCAAAGGAAAAGTCTGCTCTACATACTCAATGAAAGCCACAAAAGCGGGGGTGTCGATGCGCGAACTCGTCCAAGAATTGGTCGGGATGCGTACTGCCTGAGCTAAGCGTTCGGCTGCAGCCACCTCTCCCAAACGAGGCTCCACTGGACTGATCGCAATCTGCTTAGAGTCAAATAAAACAGTCTTGACCACTAGAGTGACAATCAACAGCAATAAGCTAATGGCGATAAAGCCTGAAATGTGAGCGAGTAATTTTTTCATATTTTATCTCTAATAGGTTTGGTCCTTTTGCATCGCCCAAAAGGACCAAAAACGCTAGTCAGCTGCAAACCAGCCCTCCCGAAAGCTTTCGGGATTTGCGAAAAAGGGCAATAGAAAAGCAAGTTACAAAAGCCTCGCCAGTATTATTTACATCTATTGCAATCCTTTTTATATGGCATTCGGTGTTTAAACATCAGATATTTGTAAGGTACTCAAGAATAAAATCACAATCTCATGGATACTCGAAACTTCATTAAAGGCTTACACCACGTCACGGCTACCGTCAATGACGCGCAAGAGGACTATGATTTCTATACCAAATTGTTGGGTCTAAGGCTCGTCAAAAAGACCGTCAACTTTGACAATAACCAAGTTTATCACTTTTACTACGGGACCGAAGAAGGAACGCCCGGAACGATCATGACTACCTTTCCCTACAAAGGACATGGCGTCCGCGATGGGATTATTGGTACGGGTCAGGTTTCGATTACGGCTTTTTCCGTGCCGGAAAACGCTTTGGCCTTTTGGCGTGAGCGCCTAGCGCAATATGGCGTAGCGTTCCGCGAAGCGGTAAAATTTGGAAATACTGTCCTGCAATTTGACGATCCTTCTGGTCTACACTTAGAACTTGTCGCCAATAATGAGGATGATCGAGCTCCTTGGCCGACCGAGGCAGTAGCGAGTGAGTATGGCGTGCGTGGCTTTTTCAACGCGACCCTCCTGATCGCTGATCCTCAACCCACCATTGATTTTTTGCTCAACGAAATGGGCTTTGAGCAAGGATCGACTGAGGGCAATACGACCCGCTTTGTGATCCAAGGAGGCGGGGCGAGTAAGTATCTCGATCTACAAACCGATCCCAAGGCTCCCAGAGGCCTCAATGGTCTGGGCACGGTGCATCATGTGGCTTTGCGCATAGAAACCGATGAGGAGCAAGTCCGCTTACGCGAACGCTTATTGGAGATTGGGCTGAGAGTTACAGACATCAAGGATCGCAAATACTTTCACTCGATTTATTTCCGCATCCCCGGAGGTGTATTGTTTGAAGTTGCGACCATTCCTCCGGGCTTTATGGTCGACGAAACCAAAGAAGAATTGGGCCTCGATCTGAAGCTGCCCGCATGGGAAGAGCCTCAGCGTAGCCAGATTGAATCCGTTTTACCTCAAATTCAGTAATCATGTCAAACCAACTCATAAAAGGCCTACACCACGTAACGGCTATGGCCAGTAGCCCGCAGCGAAATGTCGATTTTTATGTCGGAGTGCTAGGGTTGCGTCTCGTCAAGAAGACGATCAACTTTGATGCGCCGGATGTGTATCACCTCTATTATGGAGATGAATCAGGCAATCCGGGCAGCATCATGACCTTTTTTCCCTTCCACAATATCCAGCCGGGAGCCCATGGAGTCGGCCAAGCGACGACGACGACCTTCTCCATCCCGATGAATTCGGTGGATTATTGGACCAAGCGCTTGGCGCAATTTGGGATCAAGTACAAAGAGCCTCAAGTACGCTTCAATGAAGTGGCGATCTACTTCGAAGATTGGGACGGGCTAGGCTTGGAGTTGATTGCCAATGACCGAGATGATCGCAAGCCTTTTACTTATGGGCATATACCATTGGAGCATTCTATTAGAGGTTTCTACTCCGTAGAACTCTGGGAAAACACCTACGAACGGACCGAAGCGATGTTGGTCAATCATTTGGATCATCAATTCGTAAGGGAGGCGGGCCCTCGGAGACGTTATTCGACTGATCCACAGGGCAAGCCCGGTCAAATCGTAGATATACTCTGGAATGCAGAAACTCGCTATGGCGTAGGAGGCAGTGGTACGGTACATCATATCGCTTTTGATACTCCTTCGGACAAGGCTCAGTTGAGTGTGCGGGAGAAGTTATTGCAAGCAGGGGCTTATCCGACCGATGTCTTAGATCGCCAGTATTTCCATTCGATTTACTTTCGAGAGCCAGGTGGAGTGCTTTTTGAAGTGGCCACTACGCCTCCAGGCTTTACTTTTGATGAGGATGTTGCCCATCTGGGCGAAGGCCTTAAGCTGCCCCCTTGGGTCGAAAGCCGTCGCGAGTATATCGAATCTCTTTTAGAACCTATCACCTTAAACATCGAAAAGTATGCATCGCCATCATAAAAACTATAGTCATCAAGGCAAGCCCTTGGCCGAGGCCGAAAAGGTGTTGATCATGACACACGGTCGTGGCGATACTGCCGAAGGGATCTTAGCCCTTGGCCAATATCTCCATGTCAAAGACTTCGCACTCTTGGCCCCTCAGGCTACGGCAAATACTTGGTATCCATACAGCTTCATGGCGCCGGTGGTCAACAATGAACCGGGACTTTCAACCGGCTTAGGAGTGCTGAAGCAAATCGTAGAAGAGGTCATAGCCGCTGGGGTGAAGCATGAAAATATCTATTTCTTGGGCTTTTCGCAGGGGGCTTGTCTGACCGCTGAGTTCTTAGCGCGCCATGCACAACGATATGGTGGGGCCTTTATCCTCAGTGGAGGCTTGATTGGGCCGGAGATCGATCGTAGCAACTACGCTGGAGATTTTGGTGGGACGCCGATCTTGATTGGATGTAGCGATGTGGATCATCACATCCCTTTGCAGCGCGTCAAGGATAGCACGGCGATTTTGACAGAGATGGGGGCCGTCCTCGACGAACGCATCTACCCCAATGGTCCACATTCGGTGGTGCCAGATGAGATCGAGGCGATCAATCAAATTTTGGATTAATCATCAGTAGCAGCGGCTCGCAAGTCGCTGCTACTGTTTTGTGCGATAGGCCGAGGCTGAGATACCCATTTGCTTTTTGAAGAAGGCGCTAAAATGTAAAGGTTCATGATAGCCTAACTCATAAGCAATTTCTTTGACGGAGTAGTCGGTATGGATCAGCATGCGCTTGGCTTCGAGAAGCAGGCGGTCTTGGATCATTTCTTTGGCGGTCTGACCGACATTTTTTTTGACTGTCTGACTCAGATGTTTGGGGCTGATGTGCATCTCCTCTGCATAATCACCGACCTTATGCCATTGATGATAGCTGTGATCTACCAAGTGCTTGAAATCTCTAAGGATACAGACCTCGCTATTAGAGGTTTCATCTAATTGTTCTTCATCCAGGAAGCGACTATTGCTACTGTGAATCAAAAAAAGCTGCAAATATGCCCCTAGGGCGCGGTTTTGGTAGCGCAACTGCTGGGGGATGAGACGCTCCATGGATTGGAGGAGCTCGCAGAGGCGATCAAAGTTGTGTTCATCCAGGATGAGGGGTGGACTATCGCCAAATACTCTAAATAGATTGACGTTGGCGATGAAGTGGGAGGGGATGTTGTTGGCTACTAAAAAGTCCGCAGAAAAGGTGATAACCCAGCCTTTGGGTTTGGCGGTCAGGGCTACTTGATGGACTTGGCCAGGACTGACAAAATGGACTTGGCGTTCGCCGAAGGCGTAGGGCTTATAGTCAATTAAATGCTCGCCTTTCCCCCTTTCGACAAATAATACCGTATAATAATCATGACGGTGCGGTACATCGGCCTTACCCGCTGCTTGATCGTAGATGTGCTCCATCTTTTGCAGATTGAAATCTAAGTGGTGGGGCCGCGTTTGATGCTCTGACATAAAAAATCCGTATCTTTTATTCAATAAAGCAAAACTATTGATTATGCCCGTTCAAATTTCTCGCCGATTGCTCAGTGTGGAGGATTATCACCGGATGGTGGAAGCTGGGATACTCACATCTGATGATAAGGTTGAATTGATCAAAGGAGAAATTATTGAAATGAGTCCGATTGGGAGTAAGCATGCTTACATTGTTGATCGTTTGACAATGTATTTGGGGCAAGAG
>JBCAWW010000025.1:0-16220 GCA_038534415.1 Bacteroidota bacterium
GAAAGCTAAAACCGGCGCCTTCTTGTGCTATTTGGGCAATCAGCTTTCGACACTACCGGGATCGTATCACTCAAAAGACTGATAAGCCAGATTTTCCATCTGCTTACTAAGCAATTAAACACGATTTAGATGGCACTAACTCTAGATAAATCCGATGACCTCCAATTGGCTCCCCTAGCGATCGGAGATAAAAAGGCAGAACTCGCCGGCTTTAGAGCGGTAGCAGAACACTTGCAGGAGGAGATCAAAACAGAACGTCTCAAAGCGCTCGAAAATAAACTTCGCTTAGAGGTACATGCAGGTAATGTTGACCTCATGGACGACCTAGGCGTCATCCAAATGCTTTTAAACAAAGATTCGACGGCTAGAAACACCTTCAAAAAAGCGATTGCCGCTGGCTCAACCGAAGCCTTCTACCCCCTTGGCAAGATTTACTACATGCAAAGCCATGATGCCAGAGATGAGAATACCGAATGGAACGCTGCCGTCAATGAGTTGCGCGAAGCGACCCAAGTAGATCCTCAAAATGCTGGTGCTTGGCTATATCTTGGCAAAGCCCTTGAAGGTTTAGTAGAAGAAGAGAGTTTGCAACAGGTGAGTATTGCATTTGAGCACTATCTCAAAGCTGGCGCTCCATTAGGGCAAGCAGAGGAGATCAAACAATTTTTGATCAGTCAGGATCCCGAACTACAACGCAAGGAAAGTCTCATACAAGGCCAAGAAGCCCTCGCAGATGGAGAATACCCGCGTAGTATCGCCGCTTTTGAGCGAGCCATGCAATTAGGAAACAAGGAAGCGCACTTCTTTTTGGCCACGGCTTTTGAAGCGGCTGGCAATTTTGCCAGAGCCTTAGACGCCTATCAGCGAGCATATTCCCTAGGCATTAGACCCGAGGAAGTGGCTATACGGCTGGGCCGAACGATTGTCTCCCTGCGCACCAAACCACAAATCATCGATACAGGCATCAATGCCATCGAATCACAACTAAGCAATAGAATAGAGCAATTGGCTCACAATAAAGAAACGAAGGAGCTAGAAGACCTTCTAAAACAATTAATGGATATGAAACTTAAATCAGCAGATAGCTAAAATCATATCAACAGCCTATTATTGGCGACTATCACCCAAATAATAGGTATCAAAATCAAGCCCTCCGAACTCAATCTCAATAATGCGCTCGAGTTCGATACGAATTTTACCCGCTTCGTTGCTGAGCACCAGATACATAGGTTTAAGTTCTGCAATCGTGCCGCTTAGCACTTGTGCTTCACGCAATCGCAACCGGATTAGGACGTTCAAATCCCCCGCTTCCTCCATTTCTTGTAGCTGAGCATAGTCAAATAATAGACTAGGGATCGCATCTTCAATCTTGATCGTCAAATTATCGACAAATGCTCGCTCAACCTCATAGACATTGGCCGTCCCATGCGCATTGATTGAGGAGACTTTGAAAGTATTTTCCTCCGTTTGATAAATACTTACAGATTCGGTTCCCTCCTCAAAAGCAGCAAAGAGATCAAATCGCCAGATTTCGTATCCATCAATTGTAGGTCCCACCCAAGGACTCAAAACGTAGGGGCTTTGTCTTTCCTGAGCCATCAAACCACTAAATAGTAAGCCTAAAAAGCCTAATACCGCCAAGCTTCGAAATATGTATACTAGCCTTTTCATCATCGTATAGATTTATTGGATTCGCTTATCCCAAAATCCTTAGAAAAGGAGCCATTCGCGATGAGAAAGCGCAATGGGAGAGATGATATTTGCCAGCATCTAATAGCCTGAGTCCAAGTCCTTACTTTCAGCCAAAGCTGCTATAAGCCGATTAGAATCCCAATTTGGCAGATACTTACCAAAAGGGGTTTGCTCCCAGCAAACGAATGCAGTATTTTCGACGGATAATTTTACCCCTTTGCTATGAAGTATTCTGCAGATCAAAAGCCGCTTAGGCTCCTATTCCTGTTTCTGTTCCTTCCAGGAACGATCAGTCTCAGCCTAGCCCAAAACACTTCCAACCACGCCAATAAATTTGAGCAACTCGGACAGCTCATTCGCGATCCTAACCAATATCGCGCGGCCGATGGCGCTCCTGGCCCTGCTTACTGGCAGCAACGCGCCGACTACGCGATCAATTGTACCCTATACGTAGACAACCAACGTCTGATGGGTTCGGAAGAGATCACCTATTACAATGAGTCGCCACAACCGCTGACTTATCTATGGTTTCAGCTTGACGAAAACCAACATGATCACAATGCCGAAAACCTGCGTTTTGATCCGAGCTCTATTCGATCCAAAATGAGCGAAGGGGCCATGATCGCGCTAGAGCGCTACAATTACTTAGAAAAAGATCATGGCTTCAATATTCACTCCGTCAAGGATATCGACGACAAAGACCTTCCACATATCATCAACCGCACCATGATGCGAGTAGATTTACCAGAAGCACTGCAGCCGGGAGAGTCTTATACCATCAAAATTGATTGGGACTACTACCTCATCGACCGGGTCGATGGACCGACCTGGGGACGCGGCGGCTACGAATACTTTGAGGATAATGACAATTTCCTCTTTACCATCGTACAGTGGTATCCCCGCCTTTGTGTTTATAGCGACTTCGAAGGCTGGCAAAACAAACAGTTTACTGGCAGAGGCGAGTTTGCCCTCACTTTTGGCGATTTCGTAGTAAACATGACCGTTCCGGATGATTACGTAGTAGGCTCCACCGGCGAATGCCTCAACTACAAAAGCACCTTGAGTGAAGATGAGTGGGCACGTTGGCAGAAGGCTCAAACCGCAAGCGAACCAGTGGAAATCGTTACGCTAGCGGAGGCTAAAAAAGCCGAGAAACGCAAAAAATCACAAGAGCTCCAGACTTGGATCTATAAGGCTGACGATGTACGCGATTTTGCTTGGACCGCCAGTCGTAAATTTGTCTGGGATGCGCTGCCATACATTACGCCGGAAGGAAAAACCGTCATGTGCATGAGCTACTACCCCAAGGAGTCTTATCCGATCTACAATCGCTACTCCACCAAAGCAGTGGCTCATACGCTCAAAACCTACTCCAAATACTCTATCCCTTATCCTTATCCAGTAGCGATTTCGGTAGAAGCTGCCAACGGTATGGAGTATCCGATGATTTGCTTCAATCCAGGCCGTGCGGCCGAAGATGGTACCTATAGTGAAGGGGCTAAAAAATCTGCTATCACCGTCATCATCCACGAAGTGGGGCACAACTACTTCCCGATGATCATCAATAGCGACGAGCGCCAATGGGCTTGGTTTGATGAAGGCCTCAATACCTTTATGCAGTTTATTGCTGAGCAAGAATTTGACAACGACTACCCTTCTGGCGAAGGCCCTCCTCATTTGATCACCAACTATATGGCCCTCCCCAAAGATCAGTTGGAGCCGATCATGACCAATAGCGAAAACATCGTCATGTACTTTCCTAATGCTTATGCCAAGACCGCGACTGCTTTGAACGTACTACGGGAGACGGTGATGGGGCGTGAGCTATTTGATTATGCTTTCAAGGAGTATTGTCGCCGCTGGGCCTTCAAACATCCAACCCCAGCTGACTTTTTCCGCACCATGGAAGATGCGAGTGGTGTTGATTTAGATTGGTTTTGGAGAGGCTGGTTTTATAGCATCGACAATGTAGACATCTCTTTGGATACCGTTATGTGGTACCAGGTGGACATGGAAAATGATCCAGAGCCCGTTACGCGTACTTACCCGCAAAAGGAAAAACCGCCCGTAGATTTTCTCACCAAGCGCCGCAATCGCGAACTAGGGACCAAATTTGCCGTGGAAGAAGATCCTTCTCTCCAAGATTTTTACAATACCTACCGTCCTTGGGAAACGCAAGATTCGGTGCAGGAGTATACGATGAACCTCTACGAGGAACGCTACACTGCCGAGGAAAAACAAAAACTATATGGTAACAAGCATTTTTATGAATTGCACTTCACCAATAAAGGCGGACTTGTGATGCCAGTCATCATCGAGTGGACTTTTGAGGACGGTTCTACCGAACGCGAAACTGTACCGGTTGACATTTGGAGACTGGATGAAGATGAATTCACCAAAGTATTTGTCAAAGACCAAAAAGTCAGCAAAATCCAAATCGATCCAGATAGCGAAACCGCAGACACTGATACAGATAACAATTATTGGTCAGCGACTGGCGAAACGCAATTGAGTCGTTTCCAAGTCTTTAAAAGCCATAAGCAAGGCGAAAACCAAAATCCGATGCAGCGTGCCCAAGATAGAGGCGAGCTCAACCGGAAATAATTAGATCAAACGATTGCATACATATTAGAGGGTGTCGGCACTTTGAGGCTGACACCCTCTTGCTTATATTGGATTATATAAGCTACTACTACTCTATGAAATCTCTGCTTAAGTTATCTGCCTTAGTATTGCTCGCAATGGCCTGCAATACTCCTTCCAACACAACTCCAAAAGGTCCCAAATTACCTCCCATGCCCGAAGGCCCCGCTCAATGGGTGCATTATGAAGGCCTAAAAGGCCCCGGAGCTGGCAAACATATCGTCTTTGTTTCAGGAGATGAGGAGTATCGCTCCGAAGAAGCCCTCCCCCAACTCGCTAGCATCCTCTCCCAACAACATGGCTTCGATTGTACCGTTTTGTTTGCACAAGACCCTGCCGATCCGGGCATTGTACGTCCTAAATACCTCAACAATATCCCCGGTCTAGCAGCCTTACAATCGGCCGATTTGATGTTTATGTTTACCCGCTTTCGTGCGTTACCTGATGAGCAGATGCAAGAGATTGATAACTATCTCAAAAGTGGTAAGCCTGTCATCGGGATGCGGACGGCGACCCATGCCTTCATGTCCAAAGACTCAACTTATAAGTGGCTGCACTATACCTTCAACTATAAAGGAGAGATGACGGGATGGGAAGATGGCTTTGGCCGCACTGTGCTTGGTGAAACTTGGCGTTACCACCACGGGCACCACAAATACCAAAGTACGCGTGGCATTATCGCCGGTGGGGCACATGACCACCCTATCACCAAGGGCTTAGACAAAGTCGATATTTGGGGACCTACCGACGTTTACGGCATTCGACTGCCTGTTCAGCAAAGCGTAAAACCCATCCTACTTGGGCAAGTTATCAACGCGGTCGATACCTTTAAGGCAGAAGATCCCATGTTTGGACTACGCCCTACGGATAAAGAAGTAGCCGAGATCAATCCCTCTCGACCTGATGCCGGCAATCCCAACGATCCTATGATGCCGATCGCTTGGACCAAAGACTACCAAATACCCGGCGGTAAACCTGGTCAAGCTTTTTGCTCGACTATTGGTTCATCTACCGATTTGCTTTCTGAAGGCGTCCGTAAAATGTACGTCAATGCCGCTTTCTACTTGACGGGACTCGAAGTTCCAGCCAATGCTTCGGCAGCACTAGTCGGGGATTACCAACCAAGCGCATATAGCTTCATGAGCGATGAGTATTGGGAAGAATTGCAACTAAAGGTGGCTTCTTTTCAGTAGGGGGTTTATGTCTCCTCAAACTCCTACCGAGGGTTTCTAAGCCCTCGCTTCTGAATGGGTTTTCTAATTCCTGTACTCATGCTTATCCTGCTACTCCTACTTTGTGTTGGCTTTATTGTATTTGCCACTACCCAGCTAAAACTGCATCCATTTTTGGCCTTGCTAGCCGCAGCTTTGCTATTTGGTTTGCTCTCCGGCATGGAGGTCAAAACCTTGCTTAATTCTATCAATCAGGGTTTTGGCAATACACTGGGCGGCATTGGCCTATTGATCATACTCGGAGTGATCATCGGGGCTTTTCTCGAAAACTCAGGGGGAGCGTTCAGCATGGCTGACAAAATGATAAAATGGATCGGCAGCAAGCGACTCCCTTTTGGTATGGCGATGATCGGCTATGTTGTCTCCATCCCCGTCTTTGCTGATAGTGGGTTCATCCTCCTTACTCCCCTCAACAAAGCTCTCACCAAAAAAGCGGGTAAATCGCTAGCGGTTACTGCCGTGACTTTGGGCTTGGGCTTGATGGCCAGTCATGTGATGGTGCCCCCTACGCCAGGCCCTATTGCGGCGGCTGAGTTTTTGGGGGCAGATCTCGGGCAGGTAATCCTGTGGGGCATCATAGTCAGTTTTGTGGCCCTCTTGCCGGGCATTTGGTTTGCCAATAAGTTTGGGAGCAAAATTTATATCGATCCCCAACCAGAATTCGATGAGGAGCAACTTCAAAAACAGCGCGCTCAAGCTCCCAGCGCAGGCCTATCTTTCCTGCCGATCATCGTCCCTATCCTATTGATTGTCATACGCTCTTTCAATGATTATCTCAAACTTGTGGAGTCGGCTTGGCTTTTGAGTGTCATCGAGTTCCTCGGAACGCCTATCATCGCTCTCCTGATTGGTTTTGGTCTTGCCATGCTACTACCCAAAAAGCTCGATAAAGAAATGCTCTCAACTCAGGGCTGGGTCGGCAAAGCGCTCAAAGATGCTGCTATCATCATTATGATCACTGGAGCTGGGGGCATTTTTGGCAAAGTCCTCCAAAACTCAGACTTGCCGCTCATCATCCAAGAATACCTTGGTGATGCCAATTTGGGAATATGGCTACCCTTCATTATTGCAGCAGCCCTTAAATCCGCTCAAGGCTCTTCTACCGTAGCGATGCTCACCACGGCGCCGATCATTGCTCCCCTCATGGGTAGTTTGGGCTTTGTCTCAGAAGTCGACAAGGCCTTAGCCGTACTGGCGATCGGAGCAGGAGCCGCTTGTGTCTCCCACGCCAATGATAGCTTTTTTTGGGTGGTGAGTCAGATGTCAAATATGAGCGTGAGCGTAGCCTACCGTCTTCACACCATTGGGACGGGGGTAGTCGGTCTGAGTGCGGGTCTAATTGTTTACATTTTGTCAATGATTTTTTAATGCCTCGTTAAATCTGTTAAAATCATCGTAAGTCATGCAGCGCAGCTAGGTTTAGAGGTGTCATGCTGTTTAGTACAGCAATTCGCTATTATCAATCGCAAATCATACACCACCTATGTTCACCTCTACCTCTTCAAACATTGTTTGGACTTGCGCCATTTTCTGCCTCTTGCTTGGAGCGATTAATCCCCCCTCTATTTTAGCGCAAGAGAGTTCTCCAGCCGTCGCGGACAGTGCTGAAACGGCCAAAAAGCTAGCTCACTTCTTGCAACTGGCCGATAGCATTCGCGAAGCCGCCCTCATCCCTGGTGTGGGTATCGCCATCGTTTATAAAAATGAAGTCATCTTCACGGGTGGCTTAGGCTATCGAGACCTTGCACAAAAGCTCCCCATTACCGCATCCACTCTTTTCTCCATCGGCTCTAATACCAAGGCCTTTACCGGAGTGATCGCAGCCCAGCTTGTAGACGAGGGATTGTTGGAATGGGAAACACCGCTCATCCATTATATCCCCGAGCTCAAGCTAAAAGAGGATTATGTGACTCGACATGTTACCATCGCCGATGCCCTCAACCATTCTACGGGTTTGGGCCGGCATGATGATATCTGGAAATACAACAATCTAAGCCGGGAAGAAATATTAGCGGCCTTAGCTGATCTAGATTTCAGCAGTAGTTTTCGCAATAGTTTTAACTACAACAATCTGATGTATGTGGTGGCGGGTATTGCTCAAGAGCGCGTTACGGCTCAGTCTTGGGAGAGCCTCGTCGAGGAACGCATCCTCAAGCCCTTGGATATGCACAACTCCTTTGCTTATCAGGCGGAGTTTATCAATGCTCCCGAACGCGCCCTTGGCTATCAAGAAGATGGTGTAACGATTGCTCCTCCCGTAGACCTTAGTGGCATCGCTCCTGCTGGGTCTATTAGTTCTACTCCTAAGGACATCGCCAACTGGCTGCACGTGCTCGTCAATAATGGCCAGCACAAAGGCGCAGCCTTTTTGTCGGAGAGCGAATACAACTATATGCTGCGCCCCCATAGCAAACTCTCGATCCGCAATGGTGATGAACTTTGGTTTTACTACACAGGACTAGGCGGCTGGGAAAAAGATGGCAAACGGGTAGTCGGAGCAGATGGGGCCATTGATGGCATGAATTCTCGCACTGTAATGCGCCTAGACGAAGGTTTTGGCATTTTTATTATGACCAATAAGGTTTCAGAATATAAGCGCTTGATTGCGGAATATGCCGAAAACATCTTCATGGAGGACAATTATGAACGAAACCATGAGTTTGAAAACGCACTCTACAATTTAGTCGACTTCAATGCATTCCAACGGATATTATTAGAGGAAGGACAAGACCAAGCCCTCGCCTTTTATCGGACGCTAGCCCATAAAAATTTTGAAGGCGAGATGAATGCCCTCGGCTACGCCTTGATGCGCGAAAACATGTTTGAACTAGCTCTCTTCGTCCTCGAACTCAACACTCAGGAGCATCCACAATCCTCCAATGCTTTTGACAGCTTGGGGGAGTGTTACTTTTTAATGGAAAAGTATGCGCTCTCGCTCAAAAATTATCGAAAGTCTCTAGAACTTGATCGCTCCAATGGCAACGCAAAGATGATGATCGAGCGGATTGAAAAGCCTTGATATGCCTATGCGAGAGAAGCGTTCTGCAAAGCAGTAAAAACAAGCCTCAAAGTGCTAAGAAGCAATATTTCCTGAAAGGGCGACGATCTTAAGGGTTTTTGCTTCGCAGAACGTTTATTTCAGGCGGCGCAACTCTTGCGCCACTACGGATATGAATCCATTGTGGGTGAATCCTGCAATCGGGAGCGCAAAAGGCTTCTCTCTTTTGCTTTTGGTGCTAAAGGCTAAACTTTATGGCTCCAATTCGGGAATTGGCTATCCATTTTATCTCCAATCTTCTAAATTGATGTTTATGAAATGGATGCCTATTTGCGGCCTACTATTGGCCTTACTAGCTTGTAACAACACCAAAGAGAGCAAGCAAAAAATGAATAAACCTCAAAGTGAGCCGCAGGCAAAACTTTGGTTTGATAGCCAAAATACGCTGGGAGAAGGCGCTTTCTGGAATGTAGCAAGCCAAGAATTTGTCTGGGTGGATATCGAAGGCGAAGCCTTTTTTATCTCCGACGGAGATCCTAAATCTGTCCGCAAAGTAGTACTCAACAAAAAGATCGGCACCATCGTGCCGGATGATAAGGGCGACTTTGTTATAGCGCTTGAAAATGGCATCTACCAAATAGAGCGTGAGAGCGAATCCCTCAGTTTGCTGGCTAATCCAGAAGCAGATTTACCCAACAACCGTATGAACGATGGTAAGTGCGACCCTGCGGGTAGGCTTTGGGTTGGCAGCATGAGCATGAAAAACGAAGGGCCAGTGGGCGCGCTTTATCGGATCGAAGCGGATGGACAAAGCGAAAAAATGGTCTCCCCAGTCAGTATCTCTAATGGTATCATTTGGTCGCTGGATCAAAAGACGATGTACTATATCGATACGGGCCTCGGCAACGTCAGAGCCTATGATTATGATATCGAAAGCGGGGATATCACCAATGAGCGCGTTATCATAGAGGTGCCTGGCAGTTTGGGTTATCCCGATGGGATGACGATTGATGCGGAAGGTAAGTTGTGGATTGCACTTTGGAATGGCCATGCGGTCAGTCGTTGGGATCCAGATACTGGTAAGCTGCTACAAACAATCGAAGTCCCTGCGCTCAATGTTACTTCCTGCGCCTTTGGAGGACCCGATTTGGAGACTTTATATATCACGAGTGCGAGGATCGCCACTACGCTCGAACAATTGGAGACCTATCCCGCTGCGGGGGGCGTTTTTACCGTCAAGCCGGGAGTAAAAGGCGTGCCTTCGCCCGTATTTAAAACAGCTGAATAAGCGTTCTGCGAAGCAGTAAAAAATCCAAAGATAAGCGTTCCGCGAGGCGGGCCTTCATGAAGCCTTCCTCCTTGACAACTGCAAGCCGCGACGATTGAAGTAGATCATAAACCCAATGATGGTCCAGACCCCGATAAGGGATGGCATGTACTGGCTGTGGGGCTGATATTGATCGAATACCGTACCGACAAAGGCAGCGAGCAGCGCAGAAAATGCACTAGTCATTTTGTAGATGTGCTCATACATCCAAATTTTATGCTTTTGGTAGGCTTGGCGGGGGATAAAATAGCGCAATAAGTCATAGGCAATTACCAGCAATAAGGCGCCTACTGTACTATAAATAATCACCGGCGACCAGATCATGCCGATGGATTTGAAGTAGTAGAGAAAATAAGCCAATACAATTAAGCTGATGATACTGGCTCCGATATCGAGAGCTTGCGGGACATTGTCTTTTGCCCTCAAAATCCGCTTGCCCGAAAAGGCGACATAGCCACTCAAAACGGTAATCACCAACAAAAAGGTGTTACGACCAAAGACAAAGACGCCTAGCAATCCCGTCAAAATGACGACACTGATGAAATAAAGAAAAAGCCGACCACTACGGTTGTGCGTTTTGCCACCTTTGAGGCTCAGTAAGGCGATCAAAGCGAGTAAAAGAGCGATCGATCCCGTGAGGACATGAATAATAATATTGCTTTTGTGTAGGACTTCCATAAACGTTCACTTCTAATTATCAGAAGCCCAAATCTCTCATAAAGAGCGAATTAGGAAAGCTAATATTGGCGAGGCGCCTGAATAAATGGCGAATGAAGCGGAAGCGAGGGTGAATGGAATGAACAAAAAGGGGCCTTAATCGATTTTGATCAATTTGCGCATGGCGGCAGCATAGGTTTTACTACTGGAGATTGATTCAAGTCCGGATTGTTCAAACTCTATCAGATAGCGACTATTGAGATGAGGCTTGATTTGCTTGATGTGATTGGCGTTGACGATATACTTGCGATGGATGCGAAGGAAGTTGTGGGCGAGACGCTTTTCGAGAAAAATCAGTGAATAATCACAGAGCATTTTATTGCCATCGAGATCATAAAGAAAAGAGTAATTGTCATAGGCTTCGAAATAGACAATCTGCTCCAAAGCGACCAGGATGATATTTTCTCCTTTACGGACGGGGACTTTGGCGATAGAGGTGATGGATTCTTCGGATGCAATAGAGTCAGGTACAGCTTCTAGCGGGAGCTCAACTTTGCTAGGCTGGCCGGCAAAAAAATGCCAATTACGAAAAAAACTTAAACCCATTGCCAAGGCAATGATCCCGTTGAAACCATAGATATTTCCCCCCGCAAAAGGGCGGTAAGGCTCATTTAAGAAAATGAAGTTTTTGATGATTTGTTCGACCTCAGAGGCCAGGGCTCCGATCACAAAAAAGGCAAGTGCCAATAAGATGTATAGGATCCAATCAGGCTGTATTTTTTGCTGAAACCAGCTTTTATGGGCCGCGAAGCTAATCAGTGAATACCCGATGATGAAGCTAGTCGAACAAGAGAGTATCAACCACTGCAACCAATTGAACTGAGCATGCAGTAGGTAGTTGGCAGTACCAATGGCGATACCAATGACCAGAATATGCGGTACATATCGATTGACACTTTTGAAGTCTAAGTGTACTGCATTCATTTTTGATTCCAGTGATTATTATTTAATTATGGATCTCACTTCCCTCTAAGTAATATTGAGAAATATATACATAAATTTCTCTATTCAAGAATCGCTTCTAATTTTTCAACATGCGACAACTATTCCTATTTTTTGTCATGCTTGGCTTGAGTACGGCCTTTGCCCAAACACTTACCCAAACCGTTCGAGGCCGGGTCGTCTCTGATACACAAGAGCCGCTGGTGGGCGTCCAAGTTGCCATTACAAACACTCCCACTACCATGGGGGCTTTTACCGACTCTACGGGCAATTTTGTAATCGAAAAAGTACCCGTAGGGCGTCGGACTCTGCAGGCAAGGCTAGTGGGGTATAGCGATTTTTCGCGAGACAATCTCAACCTCAATTCTGCTCGTGAATACTATCTTGACATCGTCCTGACTCCCAGCTTATCCTTGGACGAGGTAGTCGTCAAGGGCTATGTCCGTAATGATCCCACCAACGAGCTTTCGGTCCTCAGTGCTCGACGCTTGGATCCAGAAGAACTCCAATACCACGCCGCCACCGCCAATGATCCCGGACGCTTGGTGCAAGGGATGCCTGGTGTACAAAATGGGCAAGATGTCCGTAATGAGGTCGTGGTAAGAGGAAATTCTCCGGCGGGCATCCTTTGGCGATTAGAAGGGATTGACATCCCCAATCCCAATCACTATGCAGGGCCTGGCTCTTCAGGCGGTGGGGTAACGGTCTTTAGCGCGGGTATGTTGGGTAGCTCAGATTTCTCGACGGGGGCCTTTCCCGCAGAATATGGCAATGCACTCTCAGGCGTCTTTGACATGCGCTTTCGCAATGGCAACAAACAGCAGCAGGAATATACGTTTCGGGCCGGCCTCCTAGGTTTGGATTTCGCAACGGAAGGGCCAATCGTCAAGGGCAAAACTTCCTATAATGCCAATTTTCGCTACTCTACGCTAGGTATCCTAAATCAATTGGGTATTTATCTGCTCGATCCTCGCAACGACAATAACTTTTATGACCTTTCCTTCAAGGTGCACCACCAAGGCAAAAAAAGTCAGTTTAGTGTCTGGGGGATGGGCGGTATTAGTTCCCAAACGCTGCGTTCTGCGGAGCAGCCCTGGATCACCTATCGAGACTACTATGTCTATGATTATGGCACCAAAATGGGAGTAATCGGCGGCACCTGGAAGTATATCATCGATGACAAATCCTATCTCGAGGTCAATGCCGCCACCATGGGACAAAATGCTTTCACCTTTGATGATACGCTTTCAATCGCCTTGGATACAGGCCGCGTCAAAACGGAGGAATATATCACCCAAAGGTCTACCATTCACGCCAAATACAAGCGCAACTTTAGTCGAAAACTCAACTTCAAAGCTGGGGTAATTGCTTCCCACATTCGCTACGATCTCATCGACGAAAAGTGGAACGAACGTAGCCTCCTGCTCCAAACAGTAATCGACGCAGAAGGAAGCACCTTCCAAGATCAAGGCTATGCCCAGTTTAGTTTTCGACCGAGTACCCGGTGGATGATCAACGCGGGGCTACACGCCAATTATTATGGTCTCAACCAATCGACGAGCATCGAGCCAAGGGCCGGGATCAAATATGAAGCCAGCCCAAGTACGAGTTTTGCTTTTGGCTATGGCTTGCACAGTCGCACGGCTCCTTTTGGCAATTATTTCATCTTGGTAGACGGCCAAATGCCTAATCAAGACCTTGATCTGATCAAATCGCATCACTTTATTTTGGCCTATGACCAGTTGATTGGCGAGAACTTCCGCCTAAAGTTGGAGACCTATTATCAATCTCTCTACGACATTCCGGTAACCACTGATCCTGATCGGGTTATTTTTGCCCTCAATCGTCTTTGGGGCTTTGATCCAGACGAGATGGAAAGTGTCGGCACCGGCACCAATTATGGGGTGGACCTCAGCGTGGAGAAGTTTTTTGACAAGGGCTCCTTTTTTGTACTTTCTGGCTCATGGCTCAACGCCACCCTGCAACGACCTGATGATCCGACCGTTTATCGATCAAATTATGATGTGCGTTATGCCGCTAACTTTACTGGCGGGCAAATCTTCCCGATCGGTGAAAATGCTTTTTTAGAGACCGGCCTACGCTTTATTTATAACTCAGGTTACCCCATCACGCCCATCATCAGCTCCCAATTGAGCAATGATGGTTACGATCCACCCTTCGACTTTAGTCAGACCAATTCGGATCGTTTGGAGGCCTATTTTCGTCCCGATCTACGGGTGGCCCTGCGTGTCAACAGACCCAAAATTGCCTATTGGCTAGCACTAGATATCCAAAACTTTATCAACCGTACCAATAACTTTAATTTCTATCAATTTGATCCAGAGATCGATAGTTGGCGCCCGACTCGTCAAACGCCTATTGTGCCGGTGCTTACTTTCTGGCTGGATTTTTAAGACCGTAATGAGATAACAGTATTGGGGAGAGACATTCTTCCTTTTAAATACTTACTCCTTTATATAAAAAAGAGCAGGGGCCCCAACAAGATCGCTGCTCTTTTTCTTTTTTGGCTACAATTCTCTTGTGCCGACTGCATTAGGTTTAGCCTCCACCTTGGTGGCGACACCCGTTTTACAAGCACTGGGTTTGCACTGAGCAGGCGGGCAATTGGGAGGACATACAGCGGGGCAGTTGGGAGGACAAGTAGCTGGCTTACAGCATTTTGTTGCCTTTGTTTTTTGTACTACACCTTCGGTGAACGCTTGGTCGTGGGCTACTGCCTCGGCTTTCACGCTGGTAGTAGTTTCGGCTAGCGTTTTGGTAGCAGATTGAGCCAGAAGCAAGGCTGGGCTCAATAGTACCGCAACAAAAAGACAAAGACTTAGCAAACAAGATTTACAACACATAATAATTGATTTGGGCTCAAAGATGAGCGGTGAGACAATGTGTCAAATCTGGGGCCTACAAGATGAAAAAGGGACTAAATACTTGTCAATGACTTGTTAAGGACTTGTTAAACTTCCCCCTTAGAGGCAGTTTTTTCGTTTTTTTATAAAAAGCAATTGCCCATGTCCCTTACCCGAAGTGCCTTATTTGTCTGGGCGGCCAGCTTGGCTTTGATCGCGCTCATCCTGTTTCAGGTCCATTGGATGTATCACTCCCAAAAGTTGATCGAAGAGCAGTTTGATCAGCGAGTTAGCATGGCGCTATGCAGCGCCATGGACCAACTCAAAAATGAGCAAAGTAATCCTGCCGTTTGGATGGTCCCCAAGCTGCCGCCTAAAAAAAGTACTTGCAGCTCCCCTAAACTTGATTTAGCTACGCTTGACCGCACCGTAACCTTGGCGATGGAACGTTATGGCATTGCCCTAGATTTTAGGCTAAAACTAGCTGAGGATTCGACCACTCTCCCTTTTTGTCGCAAGACATACTGTACTCCTCTCGATCCGCAAAATTTAAGTGCTGAGATAGTGCATTTAGAATTTCAGGGCAAGCGAGCATATGTCTGGCAGGAATTGGGATTAATGGCCTTGGCGGCAATTATTTTACTGCTTTGTGTCAGTGGTTTTTTTGCGACCGCTCTATTCAAGCTCTGGCAGCAAAAGAAACTGCATCGTGAAAGCATCGACTTCTTTGACAATATGGCGCATGAGTTTCGTACTCCGCTCAGCAATATCCAACTAGCCCTAGGGATCTGGGAAAGACGAATGCCTGAGATTGAGGAGAATCGTTACCATAGGGTAATCAAACAAGAAAGCCAACAACTCTTAGAGCAGGTAGATCTCATCCTGCAGTTTTCACAACTCTCTCAAGAGGCTTATCCAATGCGGCTAGAAAGGGTCGATCTCCATGAATTTTTGCATGAAGAAATCGGCCTCGCCCAACTATGGGTCAAGGAAAGAAGCGGCAGCATCACCCTACTAGAATCATCAGAAGCAATGCCGCTCCTCAATTTTGATCGCTTACATTTACGCAATGTGCTGCGAAACTTGTGGGACAATGCTTTGAAATATGGACAAGAAGAGGCCCAAATTGAAGTCAGTTATGGCATAGAAAAAGGGCAGGCTTTTATCTCTGTTTGGGACAATGGCGAAGGCCTCAGCCAAGACGAATTTGTGGCCATAGGAGAGAAGTTTAAGCGTTCTGGGACAGACTCCCTAAATCGAGAATCTGGCTTTGGACTAGGCCTTTACTATGTACAAAAGGTCATCGAGCTCCATCAAGGGGAGTTTAGACTCGGTCAGCGCAAAAGTTGGGGTACGGAGTTTCAACTAATCTTTCCGATAAAATGAAATCCAATAGCCCCGCCCATATCTTGATCGTTGAGGATGATTTGCATCTAGGGTTTTTGCTGATGGAAGTGCTTGAAGATGCAGGCTACCATGTCAGACTCAGTAAAAGCAGCCAACATGCACTCAAAAACCTCGCTCAACATAGCTTTGACCTCTGTCTCTTGGATATCATGATGCCGGGAGAGGATGGATTTAGCCTCGGCCAACGCATCCGCAAGGAGTATCCTAGCCTGCCTTTTTTGTACCTGACCGCCAAATCTCGTAAAGAAGATCAACTCAAGGCCTATGCCTGTGGCGCTGAAGATTTTTTGATAAAACCTTTTGACGAAGACCTCTTAAGTTGCAAGATCGAAGTAATACTCAGGCGCAATGGCCCAACAGTTTCAAAGGAGGTCGACTTTTTCCAGATTGGTAAGTAT
>JBCAWW010000026.1:0-16113 GCA_038534415.1 Bacteroidota bacterium
AATCTTGCTTCTGTGCCTGTAGGGATGTAGTAATGATTAGGCAAAGGCTTGCTAGCCAGACCCTGTAAGAGGTTCTAGTGTTCATCTTATGCTGTATGTGTGAGTAAATTAGAAGGCGTATTGCAGACCTATATTTTGCTGTACTTGAAATGATTGATTGTCCAGTACATCTAGGACCATCACTCGTCCTCCTACCATGGATGCGACTTTGGCCCCAATTTCAAAGTTGAGACTCAAACGGGGTCGCAATCTGATATCTGTGCCGAGTTGCAGACTATTTTCCCAGCGGAGATATTGATTTGCATCATGGGCGACCGAAATTTCATAGAGAGACAATTGCTCGAGTTCACTAAAGTATTGCACGTAGCCATCAGGGAGGATCAAGTTGTCATTGGACTTGCGTGCAATCGGATCCTCTGTAGGTTCGGGCGCTTCTATATATCGGACTTGGTACAGATCCAAACTTGCCCTAGAGATACCAGAGCTCAGACCGACATAGGGCTGGATCTTTTTGGTAACGTCTTTGCGCAAATATCGGCGTAGATTGAGTTTCCCTCTAAATTCCATTCCCGCGAGGTCCGAATAAGTTTCCTCAGCTTGAGCTACGTAATAGTACATTTCTGACAACTCGAGGCGGATGCCTGCTTCCCACACTTGTTTGATTCTTTTCATCAAACCGAGCCCAAAGCCCGCATGAATGTGGGTAATTCTCCCGCTCACACCGCCGATATCGTAGGTTTTGCGGATCTTATCCTGCGTCAGGTACAATCCAATGCGTAGGTCTTTGATCACTCTACTACTCTTGATTTCGGCCTGATATTGAGACACTTGTGTATTTACGCTCAGCTTATTCCCCTCCCGCGCGGTATAAGGAGTAGGGAGTCGGTTGATATGATAAGCTTTGTTAGGAGCGCTATTCGCGAACGCCAAATAGAGATTATCGGTATTAGCAGCCAGAGATTGCGGCGCATTATTGTCAAACTGACGAGCGGCGACTGTGTGAATCCTTGGGTTTAGCTCCATGCCTTGGCTGGCCACAGCTTGAGCCTCTTCGGTGGCGACAATATTGTCCTCTGCGGCCAATAAGCCATGCATCACGCTGCTCGTTTCGTTCTCCTTTGGAGACGACATATCATAGCAATTGCGGACAATTGCTTGCTCAGCGCTCAACTCATGGGAGGGGGCCTGCCAAACGGTAAGGGCCGAAGTAGCGCCAAACAACATTAATAATGCCGCAGCAACCAACCAATATTGCTTCCCTTTGAGAAAGAGCGCTTTTTTAACCGCTACTGGCTCATCCAGCATCGCCTCCATCTTACCCCAATTGGCTTGGGCCTCAAAAGGACGCGCTGCTAACGCCTTCTTTCGTATGTCTGATTCCCAGCTATCCATTGCTCTGAAATTGTTTTTGATCCGTTCTGTAATGCTGCAATACTTTCCGTAATTGTTTTTTGGCTTCACTGAGGTAAGCCCTCGAAGTCGACTCTTTGAGATCGAGCATCTTACCGATTTCTTTGTGTGGGTAGCCTTCGACAACATTGAGATTGAACACTGAGCGCAACAAAGGAGGCAGTTGTTGGATACATTCAAATATGTACTCTGCCTGGAGATCGTTGACCGCTTGGGCGGGTACCGCTTCTGATTCGGCGTACATCAATGGTAGTTCTTCTTGCCACCGCCCCTGCTTGCGGAGGTAATCCAAACATACGTTGATCATGATGCGTTTTATCCAACCTTCCAATGATCCTTGATTGCGAAAGCGCTCGATATTGCGAAACACTTTGATAAAGCCCTCATGCGCTAGATCTTCGCTTTGATCCTTGTCTTTGACATAGCGAAAGCATACCCAGACCATGCTAGCATAGTACTTTTCGTACAGCTGTCTCTGGCCCTGACGGTCTTGTCGGGCACAAGCTTGTAGCATTTGTTCGTCTGTGATATCTACCACCTTAGCGTGCATTGTAGGTGCTTTATTAGATCAGACGCCAAGTTACTAGCAAACGCTATTAGAAAAGTGTTAAAATTTGGTTAACGCCTCTTCCGCTAACAATAATTGGGCTTCGGTCTGTTTAAAATGACCCGCGGTACTACTGATTTTTTGCAATAGGGTTTTGGCTTTCGCCGGACGCTCAGCTTGTAGATGAGCCAAGGCGCTATACCAAGTACGATGAGGCGAGTAGAGAGAATGATCCCCAATCTGCTGGAAATAATCCAAGGCACGATCAGGCTCCTGACTTTCTAAATAAGTGATTCCCAGATATAAGGCCAATGCTGATGGGCGGCTAAAGCTGCTATCATCCGCTAAGGTCAACAATTGACGCTGAGCTTGGGCAAAATCCCCCTGCGTATAGGCTGTCATCGCGGATTCCCAAGCCTCCATCTTACTGTCCTGGCGCATACTCAAAGTGGCTGGCGCTTCATAGTAGCTCGCATAAAGGCTTTGAGGCGTCGTTCGGCTAGGCCGTAATAAAAAATAAGAGAGTCCCAGTACCATCACTGCTGCTGCAGCCCAGACCCAAGGACGCATCACCAGTCGTCTCTGGGCTTTATTGGCTTCAGGCTTTTGTGATCGCAGAGAGGCTGTAAGTTCCTCTTTTAGGTGGCGACGCGCGTCTATTTTGGTGGCGGCGTAGATGTGAGCCGCTTCGCGGAACGCTTCCCTCAATCCTTCGTCCTCAGCCATGCGCTCTTCCAAGCTTCGCTGCTCGGCTGCTGTCAACGCACCCGCCAAATAATCCTCTATCCATGCTTGATCAGATCTCATGCTTAGCGGCTTTTAAACTTTTTTTGAGCGCTTGCAAGCATTGATAGCGTTGGCTGGAAGCACTCTTAGGACTCGAAAAATTCATTTTATCCGCAATCTCCTGAGGGCTATAGCCCCAATAGGCACTATACCAAAGGATCTTACGGCAGCGTTCGCCAAGGGCGGCTAAATACTGAAGGACTACATTGAGCTTTTCTTGATCCATCATACTCACTAAAAAATCTTGCGCACGATCGGGTAAGTGCACAAAAGCCTCAGACCAATCTTGCTGGGCCTTTTTTATGTTAGTCGTGTTGGCACGGACTTTATCAATACAGCGATTAGAAAAAATCCGAAAAAAGTAAGTCGAGAGCCGACTATCCCCCGCAAAACGTCCATCCACCACATGCTCACTGATCGCCACTACCGCATCGGTATAGCAATCAATGGCATCTTCCTCTGACAATTTGAGCTTTTGCTTTTGCTGGATGAGATAGCCTCGATAGGCCAAGTTTATGGCGTGAATAGCGCGTTCGCGCGCGACGCCTCCCTGTCGTATGGCAGCGATCCACTGAGTTTCGTCCTGTTGCGTAGCCTTTAATTTCATAAGCCCCAAGGCATGAATTTCAAAAAAAAGAGACCCTTGACTTGATCAATTGGTAAGCAGTCCGACTGATCTATTTGAAATCGCTTTCCTCCTATTCATTCCTTTAACTCTAATGCCAATTTCATGAAAAAATTGTATCAAAGTCTCTTTATCAGTCTTTTTTTGCTCTTGCCCTTGTCACATTATGCCACTATACACGAAGTTTATAGCTATTACGATGGGGGGACCCTCAGTTTTAGAGATGCGGTATCCATTGCAGAACCTTGCGACACCATTCGGTTTCAGGCGAGTATGAGCGGTGGCAACGTATTTTTTTATTCAGAAGTCAACATTCCGGTCAGCCTGACGATCCTCGGACCAGCGGGAGGGCATATCAATTTTATCGCGGCTGCGCCTTCGATACGCCTGCTCAATTATTTAGGAGGAGCCTTTGGCGGGGGCAGTTTTCCTAGTCCTTTTTGCTGCAATGTGATCAAGAGAGTACGATTTCTCAATGGCAATCCCAGTGGCAATGGAGGAGCCATTTATACGCCCGGCCCCATCAAAATCGACTCTTGCCAGTTTATCAATAATCAGGCTCAAAACGGAGGTGCCATTGCATATGTTGATCTGGGTACTGGGGGTGGTTTGTGTGGTATGCAAATCCGCAATAGCGTTTTTTCCGCTAATCAGGCCTCTCAAGATGGGGGTGCTGTCTTGGTCGATGGAGGTATCCTCAGCTTAGGCGAGTCCGGCTTTATCAACAACCAAGCGGCCGTACAAGGAGGCGCTGTTTGGTATCGCAATCTTTATTTCAATTCCAATCGCTTAACGGCGCTTCAAGTGTCGATGCTACACAACACGGCCCATCAAGGCGGAGCGATTTATCATGAAAACAAGGCCTATCTTTCAAGTACAGCTTCGCTGAACGCTTTGGCAATGGCTTTTAATGAGTCTTATCTAGAAGGAGGCGGCATCTACAATCAAGAAGGCAAAATGTATGTTCACAATTCACCAGACATCCATACCAATCAAAGTCTCAATACATCTGGTGGGGCCATTTATAGCAAAGATGATCTGACGATCCATAACTCTCGATTGTACCAAAACGAAGCGCGGCTTGATGGCGGAGCGGTTTATGTAGCCGGTGTCAAACCTCATTTCGCACTCACCGCTTCTGAGCTAAGCGCTAACTTAGCCCAAGAGCAAGGAGGAGCTATTTTTCTCAATTCAGATCAGACTACGGCCAGCATTATTGGCTCAGAGTTAATCGCCAATCAAGCGGCCTATGAGGGTGGCGCGATCTATCATAGTGCCTTGCTATTGGAGATTGACTCCTCGCATTTTGAGGCCAACGAATGCTTTATCGCTGGGGGTGCGATATACTGGGATGGCTACGCCAACGCCTCTCTCAACATTACACAAACGAGCTTACGCACCAATGCGGCGATTCAAGGCAAGGGCGGGGCGATCTATATGGACAAGGCAGGCGTCTTTGTGATCGCCGAGACTACTTTTGACCGCAACAAAGCCGCCGCCGAAGGAGGCGCTATTGCAGCCTCGGGCACAGGAGGTTCTAGCTTTTGGGGTGGCTTTGGCGGACAACTTGAAAACAATACCTTTAGCCAAAACCAGAGTGTAGCGAGCGATGGGGGTGCGATTGACATCAAAGGCGGGGTCCAATGGAATATCCTCCACAATACTTTTAGCCTTAACTCGGCCATCTTTGGCGGGGCGATTTCCTACGGCAACAATCTCAGTAAAGTCCAGCTCATCAACATTGACCACAGTCTAGTCGCCGACAATACAGCAGCATCCATAGGCATGGACATCTTTCAGACGACGGGTACTGGAACCTTAAACTCCAATGGCTCTAACCTCCTCGGCATCATCGATGCGAGTGGTTTCACGCCCTTGGCTTCGGATCTCACAGGTACTTTGAGTAGTCCTTTGGCGGCTCTATTGGGGCCATTGGCCAATAATGGTGGTCCTGCCTGGACTCATCTGCCTATGAGTGGCAGTCCTGCCATAGATGGTGGGAGCAGCTCTAGCCTCTCGGCGGATCAACGTGGCGTTCCGCGCAGCGGTGCCTATGATATCGGCTCAGTAGAAATAGCAGCCGGGGCTCCTCGCCTCAGTGCGGTACAAGTCAGTACCCTTGAGCTTTGGCCCAATCCGACTCAGAGCAGCTTCCAAATCCGTTTGTCGGAGGCTTATGAGCAAAGCGTTCGCCTACGGCTCTACAATAGTGCGGGACAAGTAGTGTACCAAGGTGAGCTTGCGGCAGGTGATACCGAAGCTAAAATTTCGGCGCTCCGTAAGCAGCCCAGCGGGATCTACTTATTGGAGCTTTGGGGCCCATGGGAGAGAGAGACGCTTCGGATCAATAAGTATTGATGTTTGTGTTTGCGTTTTTTTGCAAAAAGGGCAGCAGTCCCGATCCTGAAATCGGGATCGCTTAGGCGTCCGTAAGGTGTTTTGCTTCGCAGAACGTTTCTCAATAGCTGTCAGAGGCTTTTTGAGGTTTTCCTGCGAAGCAAAATCAGAAGCTAAAGCGTTCCGCGAAGCGGGAAGCAATAGATTTCTGACCAAGCTGGCGCAAATCCAACATACTGATCATCAAACCCTTAGGGCAAGAAAACTATTTTTCTTGCCCTTTTTACTTGATCAAAGCTCTGGCAGCTCGACTAATCTTCATGTACACATCACACACCTATCGAACTAGGCTTTTATCTGTATCATGAAGCAAATTTTCTCAACCCTTACCTTTTTGCTCTTTCACTTTTCTATTCTTTCAGCGGCCAGTGTCATCACGGTCAGCAACCATTTTAATAGTGGGAGCGGATCGTTCCGCGCAGCGGTAGCCAGTGCGAGTGCCGGAGATACCATTCGTTTTGCTTCCTCTCTGGCGGGTAGCCCTATTATGATTAGCAGCGAGGTCACGATCGACAAACCGATTGCCATCGAAGGCTTTAGTGGCTTAAAGATGGAGGCAACGGGTATCTTTAATCGTATCCTCTTTATCGAAAGCACAGCCGTTACCCCTTTACTGACCTTGCCTTACTATGAAATGTATATCAGCAACCTCACTTTTGAGGGAGCCAATACCATGTCTCTTGGTGGAGCGGTCTATGCGAGATGCCCCGTAGTTTTTTACGGCTGTACTTTCAATGACAACGCTACTACCTCATCGGGAGGGGCGATCGCAATCCTCAATGTCTCCATCTATCCGGCAGGGGTATTGGTGGTAGACAGCTGCTTTTTTGACAATAATGACGCAGGTTCTAGGGGTGGTGGCATATACGTTGCAAATGCTAATTTTCAGATCCTCAATTCCTCCTTTACCAACAATAATGCTGATACTGGAGGAGCAATGCATCAAGAGTCAAATCCTACTATTAGTTCGTCTAGCGCCGTTTTTCAGATCACTGATTCAGACTTTAGCCAAAATGAAGCCCGTCTTGGAGGAGCCCTACGTCTCAATGAAAACTTAGCCGGCAATGCATCCATAGAAGTAGAAAATTGCACTTTTACGCAAAATGAAAGCACCGAAAACGGCGGAGCGGTCTATCACTATAATGGCGGCAGTAGTTTTGATGAATGCTACTTTTTTCAAAATAGTGCTGATAGTAGCGGAGGGGCTATTTTTACGGAGGATCGCTTTTATATGTCCAATTCCCAATTTCGAGAAAACACCGCCCTTTATGATGGAGGAGCGATTGGAGGAGAGTTAAGCTTTATCAGCAGCATCAGGGCCAATGACAGTCGGTTAGTAAATAATACCGCAGGCCGCAATGGGGGAGCGATTCATCTATATTTTGAAAGAATCGGTTTAGATTTTCGAGATTGCCGCATCGATAGCAATCAAGCCGTCAATGGGGGGGCGATGTACCTAGAACGTACCGACTTTACAAGCGATCCTTTTGGCGTAGACTTCAGGGATGATACCCTTATGGCCAATATTGCGACGGGCCAAGGGGGAGCCATTTACTTGGTCGGAGATAAATTGGATTTGTATCGTTCGGATTTCATTGCCAATCAAGCCGTGAGCGGCGGAGCCTTATATATCGAAAAACCGGCTACCAGCCTTGACCCCAATCATCCTGATTTTGAGCGGACTACATTTTGCCGTAACCAAGCTACTACTAGCGGAGGTGCAATCTATTTTAGCGGCCAAGAATTAGAACTGTATCTATGTCAGCTCGATAGCAATCAAGCCATCTATGGCGGAGCGATAGCTCTCCAAACCCAAAGCTCACTCCCCAAAGCCAACCAAATATCATTTGAGCGGACAGATTTTTACGGCAATAAAGCACCAAGGGGAGGAGCAATACACTTTGCGGCCAATCACGCGACTTTTAAAGAATGTCGCTTGGATAGCAATCTCGCTACTCAAGGCGGTGGCATCTATTTTCAAGTTCCCAGTCTCTACCCTGACAGCAATATTATCAGTATTGATACCACCGATTTTCACGCCAATGAAAGTACTTCATCAGGAGGCGCGATTTATTTTGCCGCTGGCGAACTCTCCCTCAACAGCTGTCAGCTAGACAGCAATCAGTCATTTCTCGGAGGAGCTATCGCAGCACGCTTTGGGAGCGCGAGCCTCGACACCAGCCGGCTCAGCCTCGATCAATGCTACCTTTTTGGCAATAGCGCCAATACTCTGAATGGCGGTGCCATTGACCTAAGCCCTAGCAATCTCGATTACTTTGCCTTTGAGGCTAAAAATGTAAGTTTTGTAGACAATACCGCCAAGCAATACGGAGGGGCAGTTTTTACCCGAAGATTGGGCAGTACGGTGGATTTTGACAGCAATTTTGACCACTGCACTTTCGCGCAAAATCAATCCAATTTAGGAGGAGGTGGGCTTTATCTCGCGGACACTGACTGCGAAATCAATTTTTGCACCCTCAGCGAAGACAGTTCCCAGCGGGGTGGCGCGATCTACCTCGATACCCATATGGGCAGCACCAGCCTAGACCTCAATCACTCCCTCCTAGCCGCCAACGAAGCCAGCAGCAACGGCCAGGATATCTATCGCAATAGCGGTACGATTATTTCTAGCGATTTCAACTTCTTAGGCGATATAGACGATAGTGGTTTTAGCCCTGCGGGGAACGATCAGACGGGTTCTAGTAGTGGGAGCGGACGCCTCGATCCCCAGCTCAATGCCTTGGCCGACAATGGCGGCTTTGGCCCTACTTATATCCCGCTTTGTAGCAGTCCTGTTATCGATGCAGGGGCCATCTCCACAGGCAGTCTCTCCGATCAACGTGGCGAAGCCCGCAACGCCCGTCAGTACGATATCGGTTCCGTCGAACTCCAAGATAGCGAGTACAGCGGCAATCGTTATACCGTCACCCATGCCACGGATTATGCTAGCGGCTCCTTGCGAGATGTGTTGAATAGCGTTTGCAATGGAGATACGATAGATTTTGCGACAGCTTTGCTGAACGATACCCTCTATCTCAGTGCCGAGTTGAATATCGAACGCAGCCTAGTCATCATCGGCCATGGCATTGGGCAGTTAGCCTTAGATGGTAATAACAGTAATCGCCTCTTTAACATCAAAGCCCTCATGGAGGTCGAAATATCAGGCTTAGACCTTCAAAATGGGGCTAGCACCGCCAACGGTGGCGCCATCTCCAATGAAGGCAACCTCAGTCTCACCGACTGCCGACTGATCGAAAACTTTGCCCTGCAAGCTGGGGGCGCGATCATCAGTACTGGCAGTCTCACCCTAAGGCGAGTCAGTCTCTTGGATAATATCGCCAACGGCAATGCGGGTGCCCTTTTCAATCAAGGAGGCGTTTTGACCGCAACTGAGACTTGGTGGAAAGACAATCAGACCGTCGGCAACGGAGGCGCAATCTGGAATACGCTCTCAGGTCAACTCAATATTGCTCAGACAACGCTCGAAAATAACCAGGCCTCAGAAGGAGCGATTTATAACGCAGCTGGTGGTCGACTCTTTTTGCAAAACAGTACCCTCAGCGGCAATATATCCAGCTTTCAAGGAGGAGCCATCCACAATATCAGTGGCCTAGTCGAAATCCATTTTTCGACCATCACCCTCAATCAAAGCGCTACTGGGGGGAGTTTTTATAGTACGGGTACAGGCGCCACGATCACCCTCGGCAATAGCATCCTCGCCGACAATAATGGCACTAGCTTTCCAGAAGGTTATAGCAGTACTGCCGCGATCGTGGGTTCTGCCGGAGGCAATATCATCGGTGAAACCAGTGGTTTTTCTTTTCCAGGCACGCTTTCTGATCAAGTCGGTATTCCTTCCAGCCCCCTTAACCCTTTGCTCAATCCCCTAGCCAACAATGGCGGCTTCTCCCCTACTCACCTACCTTTGCTCACTAGCCCTGCTATCGACAATGCTTTTGGTTCGATTTCAATTGATCAAATCGGCAATAGTCGCAGCGGTCTGCCTGATATCGGTTCAGTCGAAGTCGGCGGGACTCCTTTTGCCGTAGAATGGTTAGATTTTGCCGTCAGTTGGCATCCTACTCAAGCCGGAGTCGCTTTGCTTGAGTGGAGCGTCATCCAACAGGGCAATACAGATCGCTATTTGATAGAGCGGAGTCTGGATGGGCAGCTTTTTCAGGTGGTCGCTAGTGTCACGGCTTCGCCGAACGCTGCTACTCCTTTGCACTACCAAACGATCGATAGAAGCGTTCTCGGAGAGGAAAAAATCTACTACCGCCTCAAAGAAATTGATCTCGACGGACACTACCAATGGAGCGAAATCCGTACCCTCAGCAGCCAAGAAAGTAATTTACAATTAAGTGCCTGGCCCAACCCCATTGAGACCACTGTCAAGCTCCAAATCTCTCAGCCTCTGACAAAAAATGCACATTATGCGATCTACAATGCCCAAGGCCAGCAAATCAGGCAAGGTATTTGGGCCCATGATCAAGGGACACTTGCCATCGATGACTTTAGACAATTGAGCCCCGCTTTGTATCATTTTGTTCTTTACTCAGCAGGCAAACAACTCTCTTTAGCACTCCTCAAGCGATAAATGGGACTCTCACTTATGCATAGATTTTCCTATCTCGGGCTGCTCCTATTTTGCATTTTAGCGCCCCTCCTCATACAAGCTCAAACAGAGACGCACTCCTCCCACCAGGACCTATGGCAAAAGGGAAATGAGTTTTATCAAGCGCGCGATTTTGCGGCCGCTCTAGGGGCTTATGAGCAAGGATTTGCCCTTTGCCAAAAGGATGCGGGAGAGACAGCGGACTGCTTGGATTTCCTCACCAATATGGCTGCCATGCATAAATTTATGAGGCAAGCAAGTAAGGGAGACAGCTTGCTCAGGCATCATGCTCCCCTCATGCAGCAGGCTCCTTTGGGTAAACAAAAGTTTGCCTACTATACCAAGTGGCTAGAACTCAATATTGCAATTGAGCAATTAGATACCGCTTACGTTTTGGCGCAAAATATTCACGCCCTTCTACCAGCTGATAGTTTGTTTGATGCCAAAATCAGAGCCCAGCAGCATTTGGCCCAGATTTATTTGTTGTGGGGCAGATATGATCAAGCTGACAGTCTCTATCAAGAAGCCATCAGCTTATGTGAGCAGACAAACAATGAGGCTTCGCTCGCTTCTAGCACGACCAACAGAGCCAGATTGTTGGAACGCAGAGGGAATCTAGAGCGGGCAAAAGAGATGTACCAACAAGCCCTAATGCTCAATCAAAAACTGGGAAAACATAGGGGCGCAGTCGTCAATGGCAATAATCTAGGAGTGATCCTCCGCAAACAAAATCGCAATCAAGAGGCGCTAGAAAAGCATCAAACGATCTTAGCACAGGCACAGGAGATCAAATACTACTACGCGATTGCCTACCAACACCTCAATATTGGCATCAATGCGAGTCATCTGGGCCAAAAAGAACTCGCGCTAGCCTCCTATCAAGCGGCGGTAAAACGCTTTGGGGAGCAAGGTGCTCAATTTGAAGTAGCGGACACCTATCTCTATACGGCTGATGTTTATTGGCGAGAAAAGGACTATACAAAAGCCGAATCCCTCTACAAAAAGGCAATCGCCCAACTGCCCGCGATGGTGCAAAGTGAATATCATAGCATGGCTTGGCTCAAACTCAGCAGAATGTATTTTGATAGTGGCCAGCCGACAAAAGCCCTCAATGCAAGCCAAAAAAGCCTGCAATATTCAGCACCGGGTTTTGATGACCTTGAGCCCCTGCATCATCCTACGACTGATTTGGTGCAAATGGAGCTAGATGCGATTGATGCCCTCGTATTCAAAGGGCGCATACTTTGGGCCAAAGAAGATAGCATCAGCAAGGCCGCCGCCTATCAGGCTTACCAGATCAGTCTAGACTTAGTACAAGAACTATTGGCGCAGTATCAGACCAGCAGTAGCCAAAGTGATCTATTAGAAGACTATCAAAGCGTCGTAGAGGGATTGCTCATTTGCCAATCTTACTACCATGCTCAGACCGCCGATGACAAGTGGCTGGACCTCATCTGGGAGACACTAGAAAGCAATAAGGCCACCCGTTTGAGGGCCGCTTTGCGGAACGCTCAAATCCCGATTCGTGCTCAGCTCCCCCTTAGTTTATATGAGCAGCAGGACCAAATCCGGCAGCAGATTCTATATGAAAAGAAGCGACTTTTCAAGGCAAATCAGCAAGCAGAGGCCCGCAAAAAGCTCCTCAGCTTACAAAATCGTCAAGACTCCCTGATGCGTATCATCAAGGATCAATACCCAGCCTACTACGCCATGCAGTATGCGCCCCAAGCATTTGGCCGGGATCGACTCAAGCAAAGCCTGCAAACAGAGCAATTGGTAGTCAACTACTTTGTCGGCGAAAAGCAAATTTGGGTTTATGGTCTGACACAGCAAAATGATAAATTTTGGCGATTAGATCGCAGCGATTTCCCGCAGCAATATTGGCCCAAGTGGCGCGAGCTCAGTCAAAAGATCGAGCAAGATGCCTATGCCCCCCAATGGTATGCAGATTTTACCCAAAAGGCCTATGAGACTTACCAAAAATTACTCGCGCCCGCTACCAGAATGCTCAATTCTGATGCTGATTGGCACATTACGATCATACCAGATGGCTTTATCGCCCATATCCCTTTTGCGATTTTGCTAAGCGAAGCCCCCCAAAGTAGCACTATCAATTATCGTAATTTAGCCTATCTATTGCGGCGGGCCTCGATTCGCTATTTGGGCGCAGCGAGTCTTTCACAACAATCTTACCAGCCTTCCAGTCAGGCCAGTTATTTGGGTTTTGCGCCGGGGCCAGCAGGCGTATTTGGAGAAGCCTTGGCCTATAGTCAGGAAGAAGTGAAGCACGGTCAAGCCATTTGGGGCGGCGAAACTTATATTGGGGCCCTGGCATCTGAAGCAAAGTTTAAGCAGAGTGGGGTCAGAGCCCAAATCATTCATATTGCCGCTCATGGTACGATCCATGATAGTTTACCCCTGCGCTCTGCTTTGAGTCTTGCGCCAGACCAAACGGAGGATGGGCGGCTAGAGATCGCGGAGCTTTACAATCTCTCCTTTGACAATCAGTTGGCGATCCTCAGCGCCTGCGAGAGTGGGCAGGGTAGTTGGCGGGCGGGAGAAGGCTTGATCTCCTTGGCCAATGGCTTTCACTTTGGCGGTTGTCCCAATGTGTTGATGAGCCGCTGGGCCGTGCGCGATGCCTCTACCCTACCGATCTTAGAAGATTTTTTGGAGATCGCCTACCAAGGGGAGTTGCCCGAAGAAGCTTTGAGACAAGCTCAGTTGCAGTATCTGAGCAAGGCCGATTTGGCGCACCCTTTCTTTTGGGCGGGTTGGATGATCAGTGGTCCCACCCAGCCGCTCACTCAAAAGCGCACTGGATGGGAGTATTATCTGATCGTATTATTGGTGGCTTTGGGGACTTTCGCCTTCTGGCGGAACGCTCAGCTCTCTAGCCCTGCTTTTGCAGCCTAAGGCGTAATGCTGACTTTTTGATACCAGTTTTGGCCTTCGGCCTCTACACCTAAGAGGTAGACTCCTGCAGGAAGCTTGACCTTTAGCTGATGGCGAAATTCACGCCCGACTCGCAGCGACTCTTGATAAACGAGTCGCCCTTGCATGTCTCGAATTTTGATACTGAGGGGAAGCGTTCGGCGAAGCCGGCACCCTCATCTCGATCTACAACATGCTAAAGCATCTCACTTACTTTGGCCAAGGCCGCCGCTAAACCACTGGCGTCTTTGCCACCCGCCGTCGCAAAAAACGCTTGACCGCCACCGCCGCCTTTGATTTCTTTGGCGAGTTCTCGGACCATATTGCCAGCGTGGAAGCGCCCAGTTTCGGCTAAATCATCACTCAGCACTACCCCAAGCAGAGGTTTATTCTTGACGACTGTACCCAAAACGGCTAAAGTATTTTTTGTCTCGCGCTTGAGCATAAAAGCCAATTGCTTGAGATCATCGGCAGAACCCACTGAGACTTGCTTGCGGATCACTTGGATATCCCCCATCGCTTCGACTTCACCCAACAATTCTCCTTTGAGACGGGCTACTTTTTCGGCATTGGCTTGAGCGAGTTCCTTTTCAAGGGAACGCAACTTCTCGTTTAGGTCTTCGACCTGCTTGTCGAGATTTTTGGTGGTTTTGAACTGCGCCCCGATACGATCTAAGGTCTCGATACGCTCATTATAAAAGTCCAATGCCGCATCACTCGTCAAAGCTTCTACCCGTCGGATACCCGCTGCGACAGAACCTTCAGAGACTAGCTTGAATAGACGAATCTCCTGAGTATTAGACACATGTGTACCGCCGCAGAGTTCTACGGAGTAGGTCGGATCAAAAACGATCACCCGTACTTCGTCGCCATATTTCTCCCCAAAAAGGGCCATTGCGCCTAAAGCCTTGGCTTCGTCAATCGGCATAGAACGATGCTCTAGCAAGGGGATACCTTCGGCTATCTTTTCGTTGACTTCGCGTTCGACAAGGGCGAGCTCCTCATCCGTGACCTTAGAAAAATGAGAGAAGTCAAAACGTAAACTTTTATCTGACACCAGCGAACCTCGTTGCTCTACATGCGTGCCGAGATGATTGCGTAGGGCGGCATGCAAAAGGTGAGTCGCCGTGTGATTGGACATCACTCGCTTCCGGAAGCTGCCATATACTTCTGCGGTCCAATTGCCACTAGGATCAGTCGGGAGCTTATCAACTAGATGCACAAACAACTGATTTTCCTTCTTGGTATCTAGGACTTTGACTATTTCCGCACCATTTGAGATTGTCCCCTTATCGCCTACTTGCCCACCACTTTCGGCATAAAAGGGAGTTTCGGCCAACACGATCTGATAAAGAGACTTCTTAGCGGTTTTGACAGTACGATACTTTTGGATGGTAGTCTGTAGGCTCAGGGTATCATAGCCCAAGAAACGAGGCAGATCATCTGAAGGATTGACCTCTACCCAATCGCCAGTATCCATTTCCGTGGCCGCACGGCTGCGTGCTTTTTGGGCTTCAAGTTCTTTTTCAAAGCCTGCCATATCGATTTCACGGCCTTGTTCGCGGGCCATGAGCTCAGTCAAGTCAATTGGGAAGCCAAAGGTATCGTAGAGTCTGAAGGCAAATTTGCCATCGATGACTTTTTCCTTAGGATTGTCATTGAGGTAGCCTTCAAACATTTGCGAGCCACTTTCCAACTTGCGGAGGAAACCACTTTCTTCTTCCTTGATGATTCGTTCGATAAAGGCTTGTTGTTTGCCGACTTCGTCGAACACTCCCTCATATTCCTCTGCCAAGAGAGCGACCATCTCATACATAAAGGGTTCGGTGATGCCCAAAGTAGAGTAAGCATAGCGAGAAGCTCGGCGCAAGATGCGTCGAATCACATATCCGGCACCGGTATTGGAAGGGATTTGTCCATCGGCGATGGTAAAAACGATGGCTCTGATGTGGTCAATTATTACACGGATCGCAACTTTTTGGTCTTCGGTAGCTTCGGAATATTGCAAATTGGTCTTTTTTTCCAAAAAGCTGCGTGTTCGGTCAAAAAGGTCGGTGTCATATGTCGATTCTTTGTGCTGAAGTGCCATGACGAGTCTCTCAAAACCCATCCCAGTGTCGATATGAGTGGTCGGAAGTGGCTCTAAATTTCCATCGGCACGACAATTGTACTGAATAAAAACGAGGTTCCAGATTTCTACTACCTGCGGGTGGTCTGCGTTTACCAAGCTGGCACCATCTATTTTGGTTCTTTCTTCATCCGAACGCAGATCAACGTGGATCTCTGAGCAGGGTCCGCAAGGTCCGACATCACCCATCTCCCAGAAGTTGTCCTTCTTGCCGTAGCGCAGGATACGTTCAGCAGGAAGGTGGGCCAGCCAGATTTTTTCGGCTTCGGTGTCTGCTTCGGTCCCATCAGTTTCGTCGCCGCCAAATACGCTGGCATAGAGACGCTCAGGGTCTATTTTATAGTGTTGGGTAAGTAATTCCCATGCCCAATCTATGGTTTCCTGCTTGTAATAGTTACCAAAAGACCAATTTCCTAACATCTCAAACATAGTGTGATGATAGGTGTCGTGGCCGACTTCTTCGAGGTCATTGTGCTTTCCGGAAACGCGCAAACACTTCTGAGTATCGGCGACTCTTTGAAATTCTGGATTTTTTAGACCAAGAAATATGTCTTTAAATGGATTCATTCCGGCATTTATAAACATCAGCGTTGGGTCGTCTTTAACAACGATGGGGGCGGATTTTACGAGCTGATGATTTTTGCTGGCAAAGAAGTTTAGGAAGGTCTCTC
>JBCAWW010000027.1:0-15962 GCA_038534415.1 Bacteroidota bacterium
CTTGATTTTGTCGATAAGGCTGGCCAGAGAGAAATCTAAAATTGAAAATTTCCCAGTACACTTCATCGGTATAGATGCCCGCAAAGTTGAGCTTGTTGCTATTGAGAAAGATATCAAAGTTGTGACCAAGGCTGTAAATACTCATGGTCTCTACATAAGGCATATCGCGCAAATACTCATCCAATAATTTGAAAGAAGCCTGACTGTTAGAACTCGACCAAGTCACTTCTCCGATATTTTGGGTCGTATCATAAACCATCTCACCATTTTGCATGAGGCTATCTATCACCAGTGTGGTATCGGGTAAGGTTAGTAGTTTAGTAGCTGTGGTGAGAAAGCTGATCCGGTCGCCATGCTCTAGTGGAGCATGATTGCCCAACTGGTCATCCAAGAAGGCAGTCAGTACCATCAGGATCATCAGCGTAAAACTGATGCCAAACAGACTGATAAAAGTGTAGAAGCGATTTCGCCCCATCACCTTGAAGGTGAGTTTTATATAATTTTTGAACATTGTTTTTGTTTTCTGTATCGACGCAATCCCGATAGGTAGCGGGAGCGTCGCTACGCATTTACATTTTTACCAAACATTAGCTTACCTTTTGCCCATCAAAAAGTCTCACCAAGCGATGCGTCTTGCGGGCCATAGATTCGTCGTGCGTTACCATCACGATGGTAGTATCATCGTTTTCGTTGAGAGAGAGGAGAATATCCATAATCTCGTTGCCCATCACCGAGTCAAGATTACCGGTAGGCTCATCGGCTAAGATGATATTGGGACGCCCCACAATCGCTCTTGCAATCGCTACACGCTGTTTTTGTCCACCGGAAAGCTGACGCGGAAGATGCATCATCCGGTTTTGTAGACCTACTTTGGTCAAAGCCTCTTCGGCAAGGTCTCGGCGTTCAGCAGCGCTCATCTTACGATAGATGAGGGGGAGTTCGACATTGTCGATCACAGAAAGATCATTGATCAGATGAAAACTCTGGAAGATAAATCCAAGGTGCTCGTTCCGGAAACGGGCCAGCGCACGGCCATTGTAGGTATTGATACTTTCTCCATCTAGGCTGACATCTCCATTGCTGGGTTCATCTAAAAGCCCCATGATATTGAGGAGGGTCGATTTGCCACAGCCTGAGGGGCCCATAATGGAAAGAAATTCTCCCTTTTCGACCTGCATATTGATTTCATTCAGGGCAAGGGTCTCTACCGTCTGAGTGCGGTAAACTTTGGTGACATTGTTGAGCGTGATCATATTTTTAGAGTGTTAAGAGGATTCTGATGATAGTGAAAGCGACAAGAAGGGCTTGGTAAATTATGCGCCAATCTTGGTGGATGTATTTTTCAATCGTCGAATGAAACATAGGTGATTCTTTGTTGATTTTTAAAATCGTAGAGCGTCAATAATCGTAGGCGATAATGGGTCTGCCAGTAGTCTCGTAGCGCAAAAGCATACGAGCGGCGCGCTTGATCTTTGGCTAAGAGGGCGATGGTCAAATCCGTAATGCTGATATCACCCACTAGATAGCGGTTCTTAGATATTTCAAAGCGTCTTAGGGCGATCTCTTGGGCTTCTTTGCCCAGACGGATCGTCTGCTGTAATTGTTGATAATAGCTTACCAATTGCCCTACATTGGCAAGATGCGTCTCGGCTTCTTGTTGGACCGCCTCTTGGGTATAAGCTTGCTCTAGTCGAGCTATTTTTACCTGTGAGCTGCGCTGCCCCCAATCCAAAATAGGCACACTCAATGTCAACCAAACTGCTTGCTCCTGTTGAGGATCGCTATAGATCGGGCTGAGTTCTGGATTGGAGCGTGCGAGCCCAAAAGAGGCTTGTAATGCAGCTTGAAAACCGTTTTCGGAGCGCGTCTGGGCCACTTGCTCTGCCGCCTGTAAAGTGCGACGCTGAAAAGATTCCCATTCGGGACGATTGAGCCTCGCTTCGCTCAACGCTTTTTCCATCGAGATCTGACTCATTTCTACCCCCGAGGGTGTCCGTAAATAAGTAGGATCAGGATCTCCAAATCTTCCTAAAAAATTATTCAAGCGAACCTGTGCAGCTGCTACCGAAAGTGCAGCCTCATAAGAAGCTTTTTCTGCATTGATCAACTCTAGCTTGAGTTGGAGCAAATCATTTTCGGAGATTTTGCCCAGCGCAAAACGCTCCCCCGCAATTTCATAGAGCGATTGGTTACCACTGAGGTTTGCTTCAGCTATTTGCTGGTCTAGCTGCGCTAACAATAGGTCGAAGAAAAAGGGAATCGTCTGGATGCCAATCGCCTCCATATCATAGATAAACTGCTTGCGAGATTCTGACAATTGGACCGGCGCAATTTTTTGCTCCCAGCGGCTCTGATTGTAAGCCGAGATCGGTTGATAAATACCCACTCGCAAGGGCGTACCATTATAGCTTTTGGCGTCTTGAATAAAATCGTCGTAGCGCTGCAAATTTGAACGTGCAAAAACAGTCGCTCCAGTCAAAGGAATGCTCTGCGTCATCTGCAAACTAAGCGAAGAATTGTTGTAGGAGATTCGTTGGAAAGCCAAACTCCCGTCAGGTTGCACCGTCTCCAAAAACGAATTGGTATAGTTAGGCACCGTACCTTCAAGGCTCAATTGAGGCAATAAACCCGCTCTAAAAGTACGATAGGCCATCTGGGCTTGGACTTGGTCCGCCTTGGCGCGATAAGCCGGGAGGGAGCGTTCCTGAGCCAGGACAATCACCTCCTCCAAAGTCAAGGTATCAGCCGAGACAAGTACCCAAAGGCAGCAGGAAAGAGCGAAATAGGAAAAGATATATTTCAACATCTTCGATGAACGCCTCGCTCTCCAAGTCATAGTAGATGCTACCTCTTGGTTTTCTGGCAGCCCAACAAGTTTTTGAGCCTCAAATTTTATTTCTCTTCTCATCTTCATGGCTACTTTTGTTTGAGCTCGATTACTTCTAGGTGGCGATAATCTTGCATATCCGAAATGATTACGCGTTCGCCTGGGCGGATATCCCCTACCAACTCCATATAATCGAGGCTACTGACCACCCGTAATCTGCGGCGATAAGCTTTGTCTCCTTCCACCACAAATACCTCTTGCTCTCTGGCGCCCGTAAAAGCCGGTCCATTTGGCACTCTGAGAGCATCTTCTTTGCTGCGCGTAACGATAAACAGTTCCGTCTGCATGCTTGGCCTTAATGCCTGATTGCTAGGGTCTTCAAGCGCCACATTAAAGGCAATGGTATTATTGGTTACCGCCGGCAAAATGCTGATGATGCGTCCCGGCAGGTCTTCTTGATTGATGCGGACTTTGACAGGAAGGCCGACCTTGATTTGATCTGCAAATAGGTCCGAAACCGTCCCTTCCACTCTAAAACTTGAGAGATTGGCTAAGCGGACAAGCATCTCACCTTCAGCTACGTTTTTACCGATATCCTCGCTCACCCAAGTGATGACCCCTGACTCCGGCGCTACTACCCGCGTTTCCTTGAGTTTGCGACCGAGTTCGCGTAGCTTCTTTTCTTGGATCTGGACCTCAAGCTGTAGATTGCTGCGATCATTTGTTACTACCGCCTTGCGGAACGCTAAGTCATTTTCGAGCTTCTTTTTTTCCAAACCAGCAATCGAAAGCGAAAGCGATGCCTGATCGACCTCTTCTTGGGTTGCGCCCCCGATGCCTTTGAGGCGCTTCATATCTGCCAATTGGGCTTTGAGACTAGAGACTTGGAGGCCCTTGATGGAGTCATCCAACTCTAGCTCGCGGAGGTTTTTGTCATATTCAAGGGTGAGGCGCGACACCTTATTTTTGCGCAGCTTGAGTTGGTCATTGAGTTGATCGTACTCCAAACGCACAAACTCTTCGTCTAGCTCCAAGATCAAATCGTTGGTCTCGACATCAGCCCCCGAAGTAAGCAGTACTTTCTGGATGCGGCTTGCCGTCGGCGCCGTGATGATCTGCTCCGAAGCCGGAATCACTAGGCCATTGGCAGTAATGGCATTTTCGATGAGGCCGCGCTCTACGGTAGCAAAGCGAAATTTATCAGCCTCAACGCTAGGATTGAGTAAATAGCGAAGCAGCCAGATCGCCGCAATCAAGCCAGCAGCGATAAGTGCCCAGCGCAGCCATTGTTTGCGTTTGCCTTTGTTTTGTTCGTTTTGTGAGATGGGACGATCCATATGTTCGTTCTGTGTTTTGATTTCGAGGGGGATCATCCAAGGCTGGTGCCAGTTTATAAAACGCTGATTTTAAGCCACTTGACTACTTTTTGATTAGGGCCTTTTGTCCGATATCGAACAAAGCCCTCTATATCGTTCTGAAAACGAACAAAATGTTATGCATGCATCATATCTAGTTTTCGATTATATTTGAGTATAAATCAAATTTTATGGCTACTCCTTACCCCCATTTACTCGAACCGCTCGATCTCGGCTTCACTACTTTAAAAAATCGAGTCCTCATGGGCTCCATGCATACTGGGCTCGAAGAGACCAAAAATGGCTTTGAACGCATGGCAGCATATTTTGCCGAGCGGGCTCGGGGGCAGGTTGGCTTGATCGTCACCGGAGGAGTAGCTCCCAACCGTGAAGGCTGGGTCAGTCCCTTTGCGGCGAAACTGACCACTAAACGTGAAGCTGAAAAGCATCGGATCGTAACCGAAGCCGTTCACAAAGAAGGGGGCAAGATTTGTATGCAAATTCTGCACTCGGGTCGCTATGGCTATCATCCTTTGGCCATAGCGCCTTCTCGCATCAAATCTCCGATTTCGCCTTTCACCCCGCGTGCTTTGAGTGGGGCTGGCGTCAAGCGCACCATCCGTGCTTATGTCAACTGTGCCGCAAGAGCGCAAGATGCGGGCTATGATGGCGTCGAAGTCATGGGTTCCGAGGGCTATCTCATCAATCAGTTTATCGTCAACAAGACCAATAAGCGTACCGACGAATGGGGCGGTAGTTATGAAAATCGCATCAAGTTCCCGATCGAGATCGTACGACAGATACGCGAAAAAGTAGGGCCTAACTTCATCATCATTTATCGTCTTTCTATGCTAGACTTAGTTGAGGACGGTAGCAGCTGGGAAGAAGTCGAACAACTCGCCTTCGAAATCGAAAAGGCAGGCGCCACCATTATCAATACCGGAATTGGCTGGCACGAAGCGCGCGTACCGACCATCGCCACGATGGTGCCACGCGGTGGCTTTAGCTGGGTAACCAAGCGCTTGATGGGCAAACTCAAGATCCCGCTCATCACCACCAACCGCATCAATACGCCCCAAAAAGGCGAAGATATCATTGCCGCAGGCCATGCAGACATGGTATCCATGGCACGGCCATTTTTGGCGGATTCAGAAATAGTCCTCAAAGCAATCGAGGACCGAGCAGACGAAGTCAATGTATGTATTGGCTGTAACCAAGCCTGTCTCGATCATACTTTTAGTCGTAAGATTGCCTCTTGTCTCGTCAATCCGCGTGCTTGCCACGAAACAGAACTCAATTACCTCCCCACCACCAATCCGCAAAAAGTAGCGGTTATCGGTGCGGGCCCTGCGGGCTTGTCTTCCTCCACCATCGCCGCCCAACGTGGCCATGAGGTACACCTGTTTGAGGCATCTGCTGAGATTGGGGGTCAGTTCAATATGGCCAAACGGATTCCAGGCAAGGAAGAGTTTTATGAAACGCTCCGCTATTATCAAAAGCAAATCGAACTCACAGGTGTCAATCTTCATCTCAATACAAGAGCAGAAGCAGCGGATCTCAAATCTCAAGGCTTTGATCATGTGATCGTAGCCACGGGTGTCCATCCCCGTGAGCTCAACTTACCCGGCATCGACCATCCCAAGGTGATGTCTTATATAGATGTCCTCCTGCATCAAAAGCCCGTCGGGCAACGCGTGGCCATCATTGGAGCAGGCGGTATCGGCTTTGACGTAGCCGAATATTTATCCCACGACCAGGCGCATGAACCAACGAGCTTGCATGTGGGAGCCTTTATGGACGAATGGGGAGTAGATATGAATATCGAAAACCGCGGCGGTCTCAAAGGAGCAGACGCTCCAGCACCAGCGCGCGAAATCTTTATGATGCAACGCTCTGATGGTAAGGTAGGAGCTCGTCTAGGTAAAACTACTGGTTGGATTCACCGTCGTAGCCTCAAGCACAAAGGGGTGCAGATGATGGGTTCCGTCTCATATAAAGGAGTCGATGACCAAGGATTGCATATTACCGTAGGAGATAAGCCTGATGTGCTCGAAGTCGATAATATCATCATCTGTGCTGGCCAAACTTCCGCTCGTGAGCTGATGGCGCCACTTGAAGAGGCAGGAATGCAAGTGCACCTTATTGGTGGTGCGGACGAAGCCGCGGAGCTAGATGCAAAACGTGCGATAGATCAGGGCGCTAGATTGGCCGCAAAAATATAGCTTGATCACCAAAGCAAAATCAGGTTCAAGGCATTGCTTGGACCTGATTTTTTGTGTTTATGTTAGTTCTTGGTGCATAGGCTATGTGGACTAGCTCACGGTAAAATCTATAATGCCTAGCGTTCTATGAAATAGGCCCTCAAACCTTAAAAATCTGCAAAATATGCTTTTCCTGCTTCAGTAAGTGAGGCTTCAAAATGAGTTTGTTTCCAGCTCAGCTTACCCAATTGGCCTAAATTCTTTGGACTACAGGCTATAATTTGGATATCAGTTCCCTGCTCCGGCAAAATCAGATTATATTTGCTATAACGTTGATCCCAAATAAATTGAGCCAATGTATCTTGCCCCAATAATTGTTCGGTGACCATTTCCCATGTTTTCGTTTCGCGATTGAGCGTACAAAAACCTTCTAAATTTCCCCCGCAAAAGTAATCAGCACAAGAATTTTCGAAGAGGCTGGCGATATAGTCAATCCCGGCTTGTTGATTTCGATACATTACAATGGGGACATCGTCTTGCGGCAAGGTAGAGATTAGATAGCCGGCTTCAATATTTTGATATTTTATCCCTTTCAAGCGATTTTTTTGACTCATTCGTTGAGGCGATTCGTAGCACTCGTCAAAAACCCAGCGAGTGGGCAAGGCTTTAAAGTAATCTAAGACGGATGGGCGTTCCATTTTTAGGACTTTCTCGATTTCGAGCTGGGTCTCAGATTCTAATATTGCATTTAACTCCTCATAAGTTTTTTCAACAACTTCCGGTTTTGGGCTAGTGTCAGGGGGGATCAGGATTGCTTCAGTTCTTGCTTGTTCTGCCCAGTTGTCTTCCTCTTCTTGATTTTCTTGTTCATTTGAGCAGGCGGCAAATAATAGGGTTAAAAAAAGGAGTGAAATAGAAATAGGCTTTTGCATGATAGGTCTTTTCGGTTTGTACCGAAATGACCCTTTTTCGTAACCAGGATTTCAAATTTTACTCTACTGTTAGTCTATGCTCTTGCTTGATCAACAAACCAAAATCAGCTCCAAGGAAGTGCCTTAGAGCTGATTTTTTTATCAAAAGAGATAAGCGTTCCGCGAAGCGGCAGTCCAAAAACTATCGTGTAATCACCCCAATCTCCGCTAAGGCCGCCGCCCCATCCGCGCTAGCCGTGGCGGTGATCTTGATATAACGCCCTTCTTTAGGAGCAAAATTGACGATCTGCTCGATAGGATTGTTTTCAATATTACTAAACTCCCCTTCGGCGACAGGCTTACCCCAGATGATGCGGTTTTTGCTCACTTGGATTTCGTAGCGCGTGATATAGCCGACCGGATAACGCTCTTGCATCGGCAGGTAAGTGATGCCTTTGAGATTATAAGGGCTAGCGAGGTCGATGATGATCTCTTGGGGGAGGTTTTCGCCTTCGGCGGAACGCCACCACGAGTCTGGATTACCGTCAATCATGCGCCCGGCTCTGCCTAGATTCCCACTACTCACTTTGAGGACTTTCCAATTGCCTTTGCTGATATCAAACTCCTTCGTTACGATCGAACTCTGACGTTTAGTGGTCGGATCGATGGCCACGGCCTTGAGGGTCGCTGGCTGACGCAGCATAAATTCTCCCTTAAAGGTCATCACCTCAGCATTGCCAGGAATAGGCGCGCTACCATCGAGGGTATAATATACTTCCAGCTCCTCATCCGGCACGCTGAGATTGACCAAGCCCTTTTTATCGCGACTGACTGCTGGGGCCACCAGTAAGGGTGGGGCATAGTAAATCTCCAGATTAGAGAGCAGAGCGTTCGCCTTGGCGGCCTTAATATTGATACGAATCTGGCTCGCCATCACGGTCGAAAATCGTAGGATGCGCTTATAGCCAATGGTCGTCTGCTCGCTGATTTCTTTCCACTCATTGTCAATCATGGCTTCCACATTAAAAGCTTGCACCCGCTGCCCCAAGGCTATATACTCTTGCAACAAAATCCGATTGACCGCAGTAGGCCCACCCAAATCCAGCGTCACACTCGCTCGCAGGATGCTATCATCTGTTGTCCAGTAAGTCTGAGGATCGCCATCTAGCATTAAAGCGGGGCCATAATCTCCGAAATAAGACTCTCCTCCTCTCGCATGCGTGGCCGTGATTGTTTTGCCAGCGGCCAAATTTTTGGCAAAGTCAGCCTCAATCACTTCCTTTAGCTCCATGAGGCGCGTCGAATCTGCCGGATGAATCAAACCACGACGATCTACTGGGATATTGAGCAGGAGATTGGCGTTGCGTCCCACGGAGTGGTAATAAATATCGACTAAGCGGCTGAGGCTTTTGACTTTGTGATCTTCATAAGGATGATAATACCAGCCCGGACGGATAGACACATCACATTCGGCGGGAATCCATTTGGTACCATCTTCATGCCCTGAACGTAGCTGCTTATACTCAGCCATACCGGGATAGACATCTTTTTCGCGTAGCAGGGCCCAATTGGTTTCATTGGCCCAGCCTTCTTCATTGCCTACCCAACGCGTACCGGGACCGGCATCACTAAAGATGATGGCATTGGGCTGCATCTCATAGACCATCTTATATACATTGGACCAATTGTAATAGGTCTTGCGATCGACTTTGCGCTCTTCATTGGCACCACCATAATAACCTGTCCCTCCATTGGCCCCATCAAACCAAACTTCAAAGACTTCGCCATAATTGGTGAGCAATTCGCGGAGCTGATTGTGAAAATATTCGATATAGGCGGGACGACCGTATTCGGCATGATTGCGATCCCAAGGAGAGAGATAAAGCCCCATTTTGAGACCGTGTTGCTTACAGGCTTCCGCTAATTCGCGAACGACATCTCCCTGACCGTTTTTCCAAGGGCTATTTTTGACACTATGCTCGGTAAAATCCGAAGGCCAAAGACAAAAACCATCATGATGCTTGGCCGTCAGAATAATCCCTTTCATCCCCGCCGCCTTGGCAATACGGGCCCATTGTTGGGGATCTAAATTAGAGGGGTTAAACATTTCAGGCGATTCACCCCCAGTCCCCCACTCCATATTACTGAAGGTATTCATATTGAAATGCACAAACATATAGTACTGCAGATCATGCCAATCTTGCTGCGCCTCTGAAGGCAAAGGACCAACCGCCCTTGGCGGGGGTGGCGGTGTAGTACAAGCGGTCAATAAGAGTACGATGACTGGAATGAGATAGCGTAGCATAGGAGAGGGATTTGAATCGAATTTACATCGCGTAGGTTCGGCTTGCAAGCTGAACCTACTTGCAACTTGATCAAGTGTTCGAGCCAAATACCAAATAGACTATACCCGATTTTCTACCTGACCGCGCCTTCGGCGAACGCGTGAGCAGCAAGGGATGACTGAGAAAAATATCTCCAGCTTGGGCTTCAATAGATTGAGCGCGTTTCTCGGCTGCTTCGGCTTTCATGTTTTCCGCTTGCGGCCCCTGATGTTGCGATCCAGGTATGGCGAAAAAGGGACGTTTGCGGTGATTGTCATTATAGAGAAAGAGACGGACCAGCACAGTCTGCTCCGGCAAAGCGTTCCCGAGTGAGGGAAAAGAAAGATGATCGACATCCCAATCTGCTAGCCCCCCCTCTGCGTCCTCACTATAATGCACCGCCAACAATTCCGTATCGGGCAATAGATGCGCGAGTAAGTCAGCGAGATTGTCGTTGAGAAATAGGTCTAGCAAGTCTGGTACTGCGGCCAATAAATTGGGGATAGTCCGAGGCTGATTGCCAGTGTGCTGGCCCTCTTTTTGAAAGTGATGGAGGATACGTTTTTTGATTTCCTCTACCTCTTTGAGCAAAAACAGTTTGTGGTGCGCATAGCCTTTACCCGCAAAGCGGCGGATGATCTTAGGCAATTGCTCCGAGCTGAGATCACTCTCATAATAATCTAACCCATGCCGCAGTCGCTGATAAATTTTGCGTTTGAGACCATCGGGCGCTAAGACTTTCACATAAGGACTGAGACTGAGGATTTCTTTTTCTAGCTCAAAGTTGCGTTGCACCTTAAGTTGTAGGGTTACGCCCTGCGAACTTCTATCGATGACCTTTTGGCTATGATGCAAGGGTTTGGTGATGAGATAAGGCGCCATGCTGTGCGTCACAAATAGCTTCACCGTATCGGGTGCCTGACCTTCATTGACGGTGACGCCCATGACGGGATCAAAGTAGCTGCTCAGATCGGGCCCTTCGTATTCTTTATAGCTATTCGCTGAACGCTCAACTCCTTCCAGACGGTCTAGCGCCAGGTTCATGAGATTGTTGTACCCTTCTTTGGTGCCGAGGATATACCAGCGATTGCGATACTCCTTGAGCATATAAGCCCAAAAGACAAAGGTATCTGGCGCACGACGACGAAAAGATTGATAGCTCAGCTTGAGCGATTCTTTTTGCAAAATGGCCTGATAGATAGGCTCTAGATATTTCAACCCTCTGAGCGATTCGTTTTTGTCCAGGTGGATGATGGCGCTAGTCTTGGCCTTGCTAGTATAAATCTTGTCTTCGAGCCGCTGTACCATCCCACTCAACTCTTGAAAGTGCGCAAAGCCCTTGAACTGCCGGAGAATATCTACGACCTCGGTCAGCTTATTGAGGTCCTGCTCGGTCAGGGGAATATTGGTGATGGAGTAATCGGGATCTTCATAGGTATAGTACTTCTTATCTACGACGACGATGGGCGCATGGTAGCCGAGCTTTTCGGATCGCATCATTTGGATATCCATTTGCACGGTGCGGCGACTGACGCCTTTGTCGATGCCTTCATATTCATAGAGTGCATCAGAGCAAGCTTCGATCAAATCATCCAATGTCCACTGGCGAAAGCGGTTTCGGAGACAATTGTCGATGGTTTTGTAGCGGATTAAGGCGTTTCGATTGGCTGGCATGACAAATTTTTTCAAAAAAAATGAAAAAAAATTCAACTACGCAAAAAGACTGCGCACTTAGTCCTCACCTTTGAAGTGTTGATCAGTTACACACTTAATATTTACGATCATGCGATTTAACAAAATCCTTAAAGGCAAAAACAAAACCATCAATCACGAAGGTGCGGAAGCCTGGAAAATGACAGCAGAAATGGAGCTCTATACAGCAGTCGTAACTTCGACTCTATCTAAGAGCTTTTATGAAGGAGAAGGCAATCGCGTGGCTCGTATTCGTGCCTTGATCAATAGGGTTGATCCTGAGTTTGTAGCCCAGCTTGCGATCTATGCTCGTGAAAAGATGCACTTACGTTCGATCCCATTGGTCTTGACTGTCGAATTGGCCAAAGTTTGGTCAGGTGATGACTTAGTCTATCGATTGACCAAGCGAGTGATCCAGCGAGCAGACGAAATCACCGAGCTTTTGGCTTACTATCAATTAGCCAATGCCCGTACAGGCCAAAAGAAATTGGCGCGCTTGTCTAAGCAATTGCAAAAAGGTATCGCTGCGGCTTTTCATAAGTTTGATGAGTACCAATTTGCCAAGTACAATCGAAAAACGGAGGTAAGCCTTAAAGACGCATTGTTTTTGACGCACCCAAAGCCTCAGAGCGAATCCGAGCAGATTTTGTTTAACAAGATCGTCTCTGACGAACTCGCCGTCCCTTATACTTGGGAGGTTGAATTGAGCCGATTGGGTCAGCAAACTTTCAAAAATGAAAGAGAGAAAAAAGCGGCCGTGCGTAACAAATGGCAAGAGCTTATCGATAGCGGACGCCTTGGCTATATGGCCTTGTTGAGAAACTTGCGCAACATTTTGCAAGCAGATGTCCGTACGGATTACTTAAAAATCGTAGCCAAGCGATTGAGAAATCCTGAGGAAGTAAGACGTTCGCGTCAGCTCCCGTTTCGATACTTGTCCGCATATTTGGAGTTGGAAGCAATGCAGCATGTGCATGCCTCATACTTCTTGCGACCACTCGAAAAGGCTGCTTTGCTGAGTGTCGAAAACCTCAAAGGTTTTGGATTGGATACCAAATTATGCTTAGCGGCTGATGTATCAGGCTCTATGTTTGGTCCGATCAGCCCACGAAGCAAAATCCAAGCTTATGATATTGGTTTGCTCTTGAGCATGCTCGTGCGAGCACGCTCCAAGGCCGTTATCACGGGTATCTTTGGTGATCGTTGGGAGGCATTTCAATTTCCGACTAGCTCCGTCTTGTCCAATGTGGCTCGACTTAAGAAGATAGAAGGTCGCGTAGGTTATGCTACCAATGGCCATAAGGTGATCGACTTCTTGATACGTAAGCGTATCATGATGGATAAAGTGATGATGTTTACCGACCTCCAGATGTGGGATAGCCACGGCATAGGCAACAGCCTTAAAAATTCATGGAAGAAGTATAAGCAATTAGCCCCAGGCGCCCGTTTATATCTCTTTGATTTGCGTGGCTACGGTAAAAGCCCAATCAGCCTCGAAAGAGATGATGTCGCTTTGATCGCTGGCTGGTCTGATAAAGTGTTTGAAGTACTCGATGCGATCGAACAAGGCAAAAATGCCCTCGATTTAATCGCAGAGATAGAGTTTTGACAGTAGGTTCGGCTTGTAAGCCGAACCTACCAACAACATAATGATGAAATAGATGTGTCGTAGGATTGTGATACTTCGTCGGATCTGAAGGTTATGGGTTCGAGTCCCATCCGCCCCGGCGGTAGCTCAACTGGATAGAGCGTCAGAATAATAAGCCACAGTCCGCCTTGTTACCATCTACTTTTAATTATTAGCGTTCGGCGAGCCGAACCAAAACATACAACACAGTACAATCATGAAATAGACGTGTCGTAGGATTGTGATACTTCGTTGGTAAACTGCCTGTCGCGGGTTCGAATCCCGCTCTCTGGAGTAAATCCAGAGGTAGCTCTCCCGAAAGCTTTCGGGAGCTTAGAGCAGCTGTAGATACACAGTTCGATTTGTTATCGTCTTATTTGAAATAAACCCGGTGGCTTGGGAAAAAGCCTCAACCACCAAAGAGAAAGATGTGCCGTAAGGCTGTGATACTTCGATCCAAAGCTGGGGGAAGACCCCAGAGTAAGCCACAGTCTGCCTTGTTGCCATCTTATGAGGGATGCCGTAGGATAGTGATACTTCGCTGTTAACGAACCAAATGCACTATTCGCCCATTGCTCCTTCTTTTGATACATGCCAGTGTACGCAGTACACTACCCTTAAAAGGTGTGTCGTAGAAATGTGATACTTCGATTTCCATTCGGGAGGTCGCGGGTTCGAATCCCGCCGGGTCCACTCAGTTGTTCAAATTGGGCCTGTAGCTCAGTGGTTAGAGCACCTTGTGCACGCTTCGTTTGTTACCACCTTTTTTATTCTAACGCTTGGTGTATGGCTTTTGCTGTACACCATTTTTTTGTTTTGGGAGTGTTTATTCCTCCCTTTACCCCCTCCAAAAGGGGATAAACCTCCGGTTTGCAAAACCTGTCCCCCTTCGTAGGGGGATTTAGGGGGAGGAATAGATCCTTTATAACTAGATTAAGCGTTCCGCGAAGCGGTAAATACACAAATATGAAAAGCTTTAGCTACGCTTCGCCAACCAAGCATAAATCGCACTAAAATCTTCCCTCGCATAGCCACTCAATTTGGCCTGACTATAAACCTCCTTGGCGAGATTGATCAAAAACAAAGGCTGCTCCACTTCATAGGCCGCTTGACTGGCCAGTTGGAGATCCTTTTGCATCCATTCGAGGGGAAACATCACCGGATAGGCATCATTGCGGATATTATCGGTTTTGAATTGGGTGACAGGGGCGGTCACCGGTAGTTGGGGGAGCACATTGAGGAGCATTTCACGGTCGAGGCCCATCTTTTCGCCAAGCAAGACGGTTTCGGCAAAGGCGAGCATCGACTGGGCGAGCAAACCATTGACCAGCATTTTGAGGGAACTGCCCATACCATGAGCACCTAGGTGCATCGCCTTTTGCCCCATCACACTGGTGTAGGGCTCAATTTCAGCTACGTCAGCGGCTGCTCCACCGAGATAAAAAACCAATAAGGCCTTGGCTGCCTGCGGTTTTGAGCCGGCTACGGGAGCATCTAGGAAGCGGATATGTCTTTGGAGAGCCTGCTTCGCAGAACGCCGCGACGAGGCCGGATCGACGGTCGTACAATCAACCCATAAGGTCTCGGGAGACATATGATCGAGAAAGCCAGCATCGCCATATGCGAGTTCTGCGACTACTGCCGGGGTGCTCAGCATCGTAAATACGATATCTGCATTGGCTACTGCTGTGATGAGGTCTTTGGCCTTTTTTGCGCCTTGCGCAAGGAGTCGTTCTACCGCTTCGGGGGAACGATTCCAGACAGTGAGATTGATATTTTCGGCTTGGAGGAGATTGCTGGCCATGTTTTCGCCCATGATGCCGAGGCCGATGAAGGTGATATTTTTCATTGGAAGATGATTTTGAAATTGGGATTCGATAGAATGCAGCGGCCTATTGCATAGGCCGAAAAAGACAAGCGTTCTGCGAAGCAGTGATAAAAATCCATCACAAGCATAGCCCAAAGTAGTCTTGGGTTTTTGCTCTCAATAGCAGATTTGCTTCAAGCGTGGTGTTTTTGCGTCAAGACTTCTCCGGGAGTGCGAGAGTATCGAGACTTAAAGGCTTTGATGAAGTGAGAAACTTGTTCGTAGCCGACGGCTTCGGCTACTTCTTTGACCGAGAGTTCGGCTGCTTGTAGTAGGTCATGGGCTTTGCTGAGGCGCTTTTGGATGAGCCACTTTTGGGGAGTGGTCTCAAATTGTCGTTGGAAGTCGCGCCTAAAGCTCGACACGCTCCGTCCGCTGAGGTAGGCATAATCCTCCACCCGCAAGGCCTTGTCATAGTGCGCTTCGAGTAGGGTGCGGAGACTTTGTTGAGGATTACGAGCCCGCATGCCCTGCAAAAATTGTTGCGCTGCTGCTTGCTGCTGCAAGAGTAAGAGCAGTTCCGCTAGCTTTAGCTGCATATAATCGTTCGGCAAAGCCGGCATCATCGGTAAAGTCTGCCGCAAAGCCGCGACAAAAACGTTCACCGAAGGGGAAAAAGCAGTATGGAAAAATGCTGCCGAGCTCTCCCCTCCCCCACCCTCATAGCGGATGCTTTGGTCCAAGCGTTCTTGATCAAAGAAAAATAAAATGCTCTCAAAATCGCCCTCCTCTGGCAGCAAATCACTGATCGTATAAATCCCACGACTCATGATGCCTAGCTCGCCGGCCTTGATATGGAGATAGCCTCCGGCCTCGTCCTTGATGATTTGTCGGCCCTGCAGCACTAGCGATATCGCATGTAGCCCTAAATAACTCTGCCTTTCCTCTACCGCTTTATCTACCCCTTTTTGGAGCAAAAAACCATGAGCATCTTGCTGCCAAACTTTGACGTTGGGGAGATCGAGCAGGCGAAAGGGGATAGAGAGCATATTATTTTTCGACGATATTGTAGCGGGTTTTTTGGGATTTTGACAGCTTCGAAGCTTCATCAGAATCGAGGAATTCAACCAATACTGGCGGAATATCATATTGAATCGGCGTGGGGGTATAATACTTTTCTCGGCTTATATAACCCATCTGCTGTTGCTGTTGCTGTTG
>JBCAWW010000028.1:0-15583 GCA_038534415.1 Bacteroidota bacterium
GTTATTGGCCAGTTGCTCCATCATACCTTCATTTAGATTACCAGAGCCGACGCCTAGTACACTAAGAAATACTCCCGACTCACGCTTTTCTTCGATCAATTCGATTAGTTCATCCTGATCGCTGATCCCTATATTAAAATCGCCATCTGATCCCAAGATGATGCGATTATTGCCGCCTTGGATAAAGTTTTGCTCAGCGATTTCGTAAGCGGTGATAATCCCTTGGGCTCCATTGGTTCCTCCACCAGAAGAGAGTTTATTGATGCCTCTTTTGATCTTCGACTTCTTGCTACCCGCAGTAGATTCAAGCACTACTTTGTCAGAGCCCGCATAAGTAACTATGGCGAGACGATCATCCTCTCGCATTTCGTCTACAAACAAATTAAAAGCGGTTTGGAGTAAGTCTAATTTATCGTTTGACTTCATCGAACCAGAAACATCTATCAGCAATACAAAATTGGAAGGTGGTTGCTCCGCTCTTGGGATATCTTTGCCCTGGATGCCAATCCGCACCAACTTATGTCCTGTTTCCCATGGGCAATCGCTCACTTCTCCGTTAAGGCCGATAGGAGCGTTCGCCGCAGGCTGAGGATAATCAAAAGGAAAATAATTGATAAACTCCTCTGTACGAATAGCATTGACAGGCGGAAGTTCGTTGTATTGCTCGATAAAACGCCGAGCATTACTGTAAGAACCGCCATCTGCATCAATTGAAAAGGTAGAAATGGGTTCATCTGAGACCTGAACAAAGGGATTTTCGACGATTTCGTTATAGTTTTCGCCTTCAAGCCCAGACTCATCGCCTGCTATGCTGTACAAAGCGGCTTCACTATAGCAGGAAGTAAGGGACAAGGCAATCCCTAAAAATAGAATTATAGGTAGTTTTTTCATTTTGGGGTGTACTTATAAGCATAAGTACGTTGCCACTGCGTGGAACGCTGCATCACACCTTCAATATTGTAAAATATACCTCGCAAAACGAATGATAAATGAGGGAGGGAATCGTTCCGCGAAGCGGTAAAGCACTTCCCCCACAAAAGCAAAAGATCTCTCTAAGCACATTTAGAGAGACCTTTGATATATAAGTTTGGGGGAAGAATGCTAGAGGGCCTTAGCCTTTTTTATCAGCTCTTCCAGTTCTTGACGATAGGCATTTGGATCATAGGTTTGTGCATCATCGAGCCAGTTCAATATCTTCCGATACGAAAGATTGCCTTTGTAGGGTGAATCTCTCAAAATCAGGGCAAATCCCGCTGCCACCGCCGCAAAACGCTGGTTTTCGGAAGCCTGCGCAAAGGGCACTTCATAGTCCACTACTTCTAATTGCAAGGCTTGGCTGCTATTGGCATCTGGATCTTTGTAGCGAAAATCCACCGTAAATGTATTGTAATCTTTATAATTGATATTGGGTACAGGAATGAGCTCATACAAGGCCGTGATCGATTGATTGCCTCCGATTTCACCGGCGTCTTTGGTGTCATCTTCAAAATCTTCATTATCCAGGACTCGGTTTTCATACCCAATCAGGCGATATTGCTCTACCACTTGTGGATTAAATTCGATCTGCACTTTGACATCCTTAGCAATCGTATAGAATTTTGAAAACTCATCTACCATCACTTTCTGAGCCTGAAGTTCACTATCGATATATTCAAAGTTGCCATTGCCATTGTTGGCTAATTGCTCCATCATGCCTTCGTTGAGGTTGCCCGTTCCAACTCCCAATACGCTTAGGAATACGCCTGACTCACGTTTTTCTTCAATGAGATCGATCAACTCATCCTGACTACTTGGCCCTATGTTGAAATCGCCGTCGGTACCCAAAATGATGCGGTTATTGCCCCCCGTGATAAAATTTTGCTCTGCAATCTCATAGGCCGTAAAAATCCCACCTGCCCCATTTGTGCCTCCACCAGCTGTCAATTTATTGATCGCAGCTTTGATGGCATCCTTATCAGTCCCTGGAGTAGAAGGCAAAAGTACTTGGTCGGCACCCGCATAAGTTACAATAGCCAAGCGGTCGGTAGCTCGCATTTCATCTACAAACAGATTGAAAGCCGTTTGCAAGAGCCCTAGCTTATCCTCATTATTCATAGAACCTGATACATCAATCAGCAATACAAAATTGGCAGCTGCCTGCTGATCCCTGGGGATATCTTTGCCTTGGATCCCGATGCGCACCAATTTGTGGCCATTTTCCCAAGGGCAATCACTGATCTCTCCATTGAGCCCAATAGGAATATTTGCCGCCGGCTGGAGATAGTCAAAGGGAAAAAAGTTGACAAATTCCTCTGTCCGAATTGCGTCAATTGGAGGTAGGCTACCGTTTTCAATAAAACGTCTAGTATTGGAGTATGAGCCTCCATCTGCATCTATCGAAAAGGTTGATATTGCCTCATCTGTAGTTAGAATAAAGGGGTTTTCTTCGATCTCATTGTAAGACTCTCCTGCTGTACCCATATAGCCTGTATACCCTGGACCATTTTGAGCATAGGAAAAGTTAGTCGGATTGCCCAATAGCCCGGGCTCCAGAGATTCATTATCGTCTTTAGAACAAGCAGACAATAGCAAGAAGCTCCCCAATAGGAGTATTAATGGTAGTTTGTTCATAGCGTGGGTATTTTCTCCTAATACGGAGCCACTGCGTGGAACGCTGCATTCGCTATTTCTTTTGCCGAGAAAAAAGTAGATTACTCAACTATGAAAGGGTACTTCTTTTTGGGACTGGCAATTGGCATAGGAATGCTGGGCTGCTCCACTCCTCAAGCAAAGCGTCAAACTCTCGCAGCGCCAGAGATCGTTCGTCCTGACAAAGTCTTACAGGTTGGTTTTTTGGTCATGGATGGGGTTTACAATACCGAACTAACGGCCCCTATGGATATTTTTCATCATACCATTTTTCATGACAGCCTAGGTATGGAAGTCTTTACGATTGCCAAAGATAGCGGCTTGATACGCACTTTTGAAGGCTTACAGTTTCTAGCGGATTATAGCTACCGTAGGGATGATTACCCGAAGATAGATGTTTTGGTCGTCCCAAGCGCCGAGCATCATTTGGACACGGATTTGGAGGATGAAGAAATGCTCGCCTTTGTGCGAAAAACTGCACAGCAAGCGTCTTATGTGCTTTCACTTTGCGATGGAGCCTTTGTACTAGCGGAGGCAGGTTTGTTGGATAAATCCGTCTCTACTACCTTTCCTTCAGACATTCCTGCCTATAAGAAGCGCTTTCCTCAACTCGAAGTTTTGAGCGATTTGCTCTTTGTTCATGATGGCAAATACCTCACTAGCGCAGGCGGTGCCAAATCATTTGAACCAGCCATGTATCTTGTCGAGCATCTATATGGTCAAAAAGCCGCCCAAGGAGTGGGTCGCGGTATGGTGATTGATTGGGACCTAACCCAAGTCCCCCACCAGATAATTAAGCCCTAAGGATGTTTTCCTTAGCACCGAGATGCTCACAGTTTAGGAGATGATCCATGCCTTTGAATGCAACCGGATCTTTAGAATAACCATAAGTCTCCTGTAGGTTTTGGGTATAATGATTGTCCCCCATCCCCATCATCACATCTTCCATAGTCATTTGGCAGGGGTGCTCATAGCCTGAAGCATGGGCAATGTCTAGGATTTCTTTGCGCAGGGTTTTGACATAATTGTAAAAGCGCACTGACTTTAACTTAGGGTCCAAGCCAGCTTGAAGCCAACGACTTTGGGTAGCGACTCCTGCGGGACATCTATTGGTTTGACACAGCTGAGCTTGAATACAGCCAATCGACATCATTGCCTCTCGGGCCACATTGATGATATCTGCCCCCATAGCAAAAGCCATGAGGGAGCGTTCGGGGAAGCCGAGTTTACCAGCAGCGATAAATACAATTTGATCCGTAATCCCTCGATCCTGAAAAATTTGATAAACCTCGCTAAAAGCATAGACCAGAGGCAGAGAAACGTGATGAGCAAAAGCAGGTGGAGCCGCGCCAGTCCCTCCTTCTCCCCCATCAACCGTAATAAAATCAGGACCTCGCCCCGTCTTTTGCATGATATCAGCTAATTCATGCCACAGCTCAAGTTTACCGACAGCAGACTTAATGCCTACCGGCAAACCCGTAGCCTCGGCGATTGCCTCTATAAAATCTACCATTTCGGGGATATTGCGAAATGCAGTATGTCGAGCTGGCGAAAGCACATCTTGACCTCTAGGGACACCACGTATTTCGGAGATTTCTTTTGAGATTTTTTTTGCAGGCAAAACGCCTCCCTTCCCAGGTTTTGCCCCTTGAGAAAGCTTGAGCTCAATAGCACGAATAAATGGGTTTTGATTGACTAGCTCGACCATTTTATCCATCGAAAAATTGCCATCCTCTCCCCTAACTCCAAAGTAGCCAGTCCCAAAATGAAAGACGACATCTGCCCCATGCTGGTGATGAGGAGATAGTCCCCCTTCGCCGGTATTGTGATAGCAATGGGCTAGCTTTGAGCCTTGATTAAGGGCGGTAATCGCTGCTTTTGAAAGCGAACCATAGCTCATGGCCGATATATTGACTACTGATCCGGGACGATACGGTCGCCGCCTTTTATGAAAAGCCCCCATTACCTTGGCCGAAGGCAAAAGGTCTTTTTGCTCCTTATTGGGATGATCAGCAGCTAACTCATAAGGCAACATCGCGGGATTGATAAAAATGTGCCCCGGCGCATAGATATCTTGGTCGGTGCCAAAGCCCTCATAATTGTTTTCCCGCTTGGCCGAAGCATAAATCCATGAACGCTGACTACGGTTAAAGGGTAGCTCTTCGCGGTTATTTGCTACTATATATTGGCGCAATTCAGGACCGATACCCTCCAACCAATACCGGATATGCCCGACAATCGGAAAATTGTGTAAAATAGTATGGTGGCGATTGATAAAAATATCATGTATGGCCACTAGCGCCAGAAATACTAAGAGATAAGCCCACCAAGGAATTTGTATCAAAAAAGTAGTCAGTACATCCATGCTTACAATATAGTAGAAATCAAACTTTCCTAAATGCTCAGGCGGAGATTTGTCTTTTAGTCCCTTTCAGGGAACGATTGGTCACAAAAATACTCAGCTTATCAGGATAGATGATTTTCTTGAATCATATGTTTTTGTCCCTATTAAGATTCGAGATTCGCTACCAGACCCGAAACTTATTATTTCTAGGTCTGAGTTTTGCCTTTGCGGCCTTTGGATTTGCTTTAAGCGCCATGAGCTACCGAGTTCCCAATATCGCGGCTAACTCGCCTTATGTCATCGCCAATATCATGGCTTTACTGAGTTTGGGAGGCATATTTTCAGCCAGTTTATTTTCGGCCAATGCCCTTTTGAGGGATAAGGAGTCTTTGATGGAGAGCTTTGTCTTTAGCTCCAGTGTCAAGAAATGGCAACTATTGTTCAGTCGTTTGGGCGGCATTTCCCTCGCGGTGATTCTGGCCTATTTAGCCATATGGGTGGGCATGGGTCTGGGCCTATTACAACTCCAATTGATGGGGGAATCTTTAGTTCCCTTTAGGCTTGAAAGCTATCTCACTCCATTACTTTATATATCCATCCCAAATCTACTGATAGTCAGTCTTTTGACCTTCAGTATAGCAGCCCTTAGTCGCAATCGAATTATCACTTACTTAGGAGGTCTAGCCTTATACATCTTCTATATGCTTGCCGCCATGCTTCTCAAAGCACCCTGGCTTGCCAGTCCATCCCCGCCAACGCCAGAAGAAATCCAACTAGCTGCCAAGTTAGATCCCTTTGCCTTATCCGCCTTTATAGAGCAAAGTAGGCTTTGGACCCTAGCAGAACGAAATCACTTGACGCTCAGCTTTAGGGGCAATCTGATGATCAATCGACTGGTTTGGTTGTCGTTCTCTCTTCTAATTACTGCCTTGAGTTATGCTTTATATCGATTTAGATTATCCCTCGGCAAAACGCGAAAATCCCAAACGTCCCAATCAAAGCCCCCAAAGCGTTCTTATTTAAAATGGCAGCACCCCCAAGACTTTGTCCAAGCCCAAAAAGGTCAAAAGCTTTGGGCCTTGACCAAACTAGAAAGCCGACTTTTGTGGCTTTCTTGGCCTTGGCGGATCTTTTTACTGCTTTGGACATTTGTAATGGGAGTTGAGACATTTAATGCTGTCAAAGGAGGAATGCGCATGGAGGATAGCGAACCCCTCAGTGGCCTTCTCGCCAACAACATTGCCAGTGCCATAGCCTTTTTTGCGGTACTAGGCATCTTGGTCTTTAGCAACCAGATACTCTGGAGAGATCGCAAACTTCGCTTTGCCGTTTTGCTCGACAGTAGTCCCACCACTACCTTAACCCAATACCTCGCGAAACTCCTTAGTTGCTTCCAGATACCTTTGAGTATGCTTGTGATTTCGATCCTGCTTGCCTTGGGACTGCAACTAAGCAGAGGCTGGTTTGCAATTGAGATACTCCCCTACTTAGGACTCTTTTACTACTTAGGTTTACCACTGCTATTTTGCGCAGTATTGGCCATATTTATCCAATCGGTGGTCCCAAATCGTATTTTGGGGATGTTTGTGAGCGGGATCCTTTTACTTATCGCCAGTTCTAATTTGGTCCGCATTTTTGGTTTAGAACATATCATGCTCCAATACCTGCAAGTATTGCAAAGAGCGTATTCTGAGCTAAATGCCTATGGTGCTTTTGCGGATCAATTTCACATCCGGATGCTTTTTGCCTTAGCTGTGAGCTTTTTTCTGGCTGTATGGAGTATTTTCTGGTGGCCAAGAGGACTACATCAAGGCTGGAAAGGCCGTTTTTTGCAAGGAAAAAGACAAAAACTACGAAAGTGGATTTTACTGAGCGGTACTGGCCTACTCTCAGGTATGCTACTAATGGGCTTCCTTTCGGAGATTCGACATCGCGTTCCCCGCAGGGATGCCAAAATAGCTTGGCAAGTAGATTATGAACGAAACTATTCACAACTGAGGGATCAAAAGACACCCCATATAGAGCAGGTACAAGCCAAAATTGATTTATTCCCTTTCCTTCAATCCTATCAAGTAGAAAGTCGTTATCAGCTTTGCAATCCGCATGATAGCGCGATAGAAGATGTTTGGATTGCGCTACATCAAGTCGCCAGTTTGGACAGTCTTTGGGGTGAGGGCGTTTCGATCTTGCAGGCGGAGCCTCAAATGGGCATGTATCAGATCCGGTTTGAGCCAGCTATTTTGCCTCATGAAAATCGGCAATTGTACAGTCAGTTTCATTCTTCCTGGTCGGCCTTTGGAGAACTCACCCCATTCAACGCCATTTTGAGTAATGGCAGCTTCATGCGGATCAGTCGGTATTTCCCGCTATTTGGTTATCAGGCGGATTGGAGCCTTAGTGATCAAGAACAACGGAAAAGACATGCTTTGCCCGTCAAAAATGATTTAGCGAAACTAAACGATCCTCCAGCCCAATTTCCCTACCAAAACTTCATCCAATGGGAAGCGATTGTTTCCACCGAAGCCGATCAAAAGGTCATCAGTTCAGGCAAGCTGCTCCGGAATTGGGAACATGAGGGAAGAGCTTATTTTCATTATAGAGCGGAGCGGCCGATGCCTTTTCGTTTTGCGCTTAGTTCGGGCCGCTTCGCGGAACGCTTAGACTCATTGGATGGAATCCGTTACCATATTTTTCACGATCCTCGCCATCAATCGCAACTTGACAATATGCTTGCAGCGAGCAAGCAGACCATCGCTTATTGTGAAAAGGCTTTTGGAGACTACCCTTTTGAAGAGCTGGCAATCGTAGAGGTATCAGATTTTACAGAAGGATTTGCAGCCACTGCCTATCCCAATACCTTGTTTATACGTGAAAGCCAAGGCTGGTATGCGGACCCCAAAGATACTGAAGGGCCCAAGCGAGTCTTTTTGATGATGGCACATGAGATCGCGCATCAATGGTGGGGCGGCCAAGTGCGACCAGACTATCGAGAAGGTGCAACCTTATTGACCGAGAGTCTCGCCCAATACACCGCCTATATGCTGCACAAAGAAGCTTTCGGCGAAGCCGAGACCCAAAAAGCACTCACCATCGAAGCCGAACTATATTTCCAAAATCGAGGTTTTAGTGCGGAAAGGCCACTTATAAAGGTGAATCCAGAGCAAGCGCATGTTGCTTATCAAAAAGGTGCAGTGGTGCTCTATGCCATCCAAAGCTTGATTGGAGAAGCAGCCCTTAACCAAGCACTCGCCAAACTCCTGCAAAAACATGCCTATCCGCAGCAAGCGGCCACTAGTCAAGACTTAGTCAATATGATTTTGGCCCACAGTCCGGCTCAGCATCATAGCCTGATCCGGCAATGGATGGAAGAGGTATGCGTGGAAGATGCAGAGCAAAAACGGATTCTCAGAATACCAGATTGATGGCGACACTCAAAATGGCAAAGAAGATACAGGCAAGCCCAAACTTGAAGCGAAGCTCCGCAAAACTATCTGGCAAAAAGAAGCCCGCGATAGCGCTGCAAAGCAAAATGAAGTTGATCACATAATAGGGATAAAAGATCCGATTGGAATAGAGTTGTCCCATGCGCTTTTTCTTGCGTTCATGAGCCGTATAGATAAGCATAAACTCAGTCTCACGGTGCATCAACCAGGTTTCTTCAAACTGCAAGAGATCGCCAGGTTCTAAGTCTACGTTGCCATAGATATCTTCACGAAACTCTCTTGTAGAAGTCTCTACTCGCTGAAAAACGCCGGTCCACTGTCCCCCTTTGATCTCGGCCGCCTGTACCTTTTCGATCTCCATGACATTGGTAGAGACTAGGTCTAAAGCTTGAAGCCCTACAAAAACCCAAATCAATATTGCGATGGTACGAACGGTGGGGATATAGCGAAAAAATTGTTTTTGCCTCACCTGCGCCATGGAGACATATGGTTCCGAGGCACTGGTCCGTTGGTAAGCCCTGGTCTTAGGATCTTGCTTAGGCCTTTTGCCAAATGCTGGTGGCGGAGGAGGAGGTGGTGGCGGCGGTGGCGGTGCAGTAGTGGCCTTGCTTTTGGCTTTTTTAGGAGTGTTTTGTTGCGCTTCAGCATAAGCCATTTGGGCGGCAATGGCTTCGTCTCTCTGCTTTAGCCAAGCTTGATAGCGATCATATTGCAAATTGTACAAACGCCGGCGTAGCGGATCATTGAGGATCTGATAGGCATCATTGAGGATTTGAAAATGCGTTTTAGCCTCGGGATGCGTGCTGGTATCAGGGTGAAGCTGACGAGCCAAATTGCGATAAGATCGCTTAATGGCCCCATCGTCGGCATGCCGACTCACAGCTAAGATTTGATACAAGTCAATAAATTGCAATGTCTTCGCAGTTTTTTGCCTTTTAGAGCATGCTGATCATGATCAATGACAGTAATATAATTGTTGTACCGGCATAAGATACAAGTACATCGTATTTTCGGTAATAAAGTGTGGCTAAGCAGAGTAATAAAAGCACATAGATCAAGAAAAAACTCATACCGCCGTAAATACTATCCCAAGTATCAATCCTGATGGGTTGGCCATAATAATCGGTTTCTACGCTGATGGGCACCTCGGCAAAAAAAGTCTTATCAATGGTTACTCTTTTGCCTTCTAGCAGGTAATTGGCATAGCTGCGTCCGATGGTAAATTGCGTCTCAGGCGTATTGATCTTGACAATGCCCGGAGCAGAAAACGACCAAGCGATTGCGCTTTGAGACACCACTTTGCCTACCTCTCGGCTAGACGGCAAATAATAGTCCAACATTAGCACCAAACTAAAAAGCAATCCCACACAGGTAAAGCCCAACATCACTTTGGAGTACCAATTGTAGGCTAAAGCGTCTTCGTAGCGGCGATGCTTGATTTCTTCACGATACTTATCGCTAAAAATATCTTGCATCACAGCGCCCTCTGGTCGCTTAGGGCCTTGCTTCTTGGCCTGCGGGTTTTGTTGGCTTTTGGTCGGTCCTTGATAGGTCCGGCCTCGATAGCGTATCCGTTGGTTGTAGCGCCCGCGAGGGTAGCGAGCGGCTCGCTTCATGCGCGTAATATCATAGGAAGATATTTCCGGCTTGATCGTCGGGGCGCTTTTGGTTAAGAAACGATGGTGGAATTTTTTGCGTTCGACAGGGTCGCTCAGCACTTTATAAGCCTCTCCTATCTCAATAAAACGCTCATGCGCATCTAGATTATCGAGATTGGAATCGGGATGATATTGCAGCGCAAGTTCTCGATAAGCCAGCTTTATCTCCTCAAGGCTTGCCTTCGAACTGACCCCCAATACTTCGTAGTAATCTATAAACATCCTGCGCGCTTGCTGAACTACTAATATACGCTTTATTTCACGAGCACACCATATCCCCAGGGCTCAAATGTTTGGATGACGCCCGGTACCATTTGCACTTTTTGACCGGTAAAGGCATTGACATATATACCATCGATTTCATTGCCCAGCATTTGGACCTCTTGAGCGGCCGGAGAAAGATTGAAAAGGACGGCAATCTCACTGTCGCCCTGCTTACGGACAAAAACCAGCATCAAAGCATCATTGCTAGTGGGTACAAACTGAAAACTTCCTTGATAAGGCCCTTGCCAAAGCGCGGGTTCTGCTTCTTTGAGTTCATTGAGGACCTTATATACCCGGCGCATTCGACTGGGACCCCAATGGATGGGATCTTTTTCAAAGAACCCCAATCTCTTGTTTAGGCCTCCTTCTTGCCCACCGTAAATCAAAGGCATACCGGGCAGCATATAAGTCATGACTGTAAAACTTTCGGCGGCGGCACCCAGGCGCTCTTCGGTAGTACCTTGCCAAGAGTTTTCGTCGTGATTAGAGGTAAAAAGCATGCGGTAGGCTCCTGGCGGAAAACTATCTAATTCGGTTTCAATCAGTTTGCGCAGATCGTAAGCGTTTTTTGTGCCTTGGGCCACTTCGTTGAACGCATGGTGCAAATCCCAAGTATAAGACATCTCAAAGGCGCTGTGATAAGCAGCTTCGCTCATTTCTCCCAGCATAAATATCTCTTTGCTTTGGTTGAGTTGAGCTCGAGCAGACTCCCAAAAATCAAGGGGCACCATATTGGCAACATCACAACGAAAACCATCAATATCAGCCTCATCAATCCAAAATTGCATCGCCTCGACCATAGCGTTCCGCAAAGCGGGCTGCTCATAATTAAGATCGATCACATCGGCCCAATCCTCCACCGGAGCCTGAAAATTGCCTGCGGCATCTAAGGTGTACCAATCCTTATGATCTTGGGTCCAGACATGATCCCAAGCAGTGTGGTTAGCGACCCAATCCAAGATCACTTTAAATCCTAACTCATGCGCTTTGGCAACCAAGGCCTTAAAATCCGCCATGCTTCCGTACTCAGGGTTGATGGCAGTATAGTCCTGGATAGAATAATAACTACCTAGCGAGCCTTTGCGATTTTGCTGACCGATAGGCTGGACGGGCATCAACCACAAAATATTTACTCCCAGGCGCTGCAATTCTTCTAAGCGTTCGGCGAAGGCGCTAAAAGTCCCCTCTTGGGTATATTGACGAATATTGACCTCATAGATCGTGGCGTCTTTGGTCCAATCGGGATTCGCTAACAAACCCTCCGCTTTAGTAGGGATTTCTACTACTTCTTGAGGCGCGATTTCAGCAGTATTTGACTGGCTAGGTTCGACAGTACAGCTCATCAAAACGAGCAACATCATCAAAGCAAGAGACGATACTTTATCCATAAAATTTGATTTTGGGCTTTGAATTTACGCTTTTCTACACGATCAAAGGTACCATTTGATGGAAAGACACTGGAAAAGCTTTTGGGTATTGGCATTTCTATATAGGTTGTAGAAGTATAGAGTGGAAGTATTAAGTAGATGGTATTAAGTATTGAGACTAAATTCGACAAAGCCTGATCTACCTACTAGCTACTTTATACTAACTACTTTATACTAGCCTACTACCTACTTCTCGCGAAATATGAAAAAACCTCGTCTCAGCTTTTGGCAGATTTGGAACATGAGCTTTGGCTTCATGGGAATTCAAATAGGCTTTGGGCTTCAAAACGCCAACGCCAGCCGTATCCTACAATCCTTTGGCGCGGATGTCGAACACCTATCTTGGTTTTGGTTGGTAGCCCCTGTAACGGGCATGATCGTACAGCCAATCATCGGTCATTATAGCGATCGCACCTGGAACCGACTTGGCAGGAGAAAGCCCTACTTTTTAGTCGGCGCTATCCTTGCCTCTATCGCCTTGGTCCTCTTGCCCAATAGTGGAGCACTGACCGCTTTCATGCCCGCCCTCTTTGTCGGTGCAGGAATGCTGATGATCATGGATGCCTCGATCAATGTAGCAATGGAGCCTTTTAGAGCCTTAGTAGCGGACATGCTGCCTTCAGAGCAGCGAACGCTTGGCTTTTCGGTGCAGACCTTTCTGATTGGTTTGGGAGCAGTGATTGGCTCTTGGCTGCCTTATATGCTCGATGAGTGGTTTAATCTAGGTCAAGAGACTGACCAATATGGCAACTATGGTTATTTGTTTTTGGCCTTTTATATCGGAGCAGCGTTTTTTATCACGACCATCTTGTATACCCTCATGACAACGCGGGAATATCCCCCAGAAGCCTATAAACAATATCACCCTCAGGAGGAACAAGAGGAAGAAAATGCAGGCTTGGCCCAGATCTTCAAAGACTTTGGCAAGATGCCAAAGACCATGCGTCAGTTAGGATTAGTGCAGTTTTTGTCCTGGTTTGCCCTCTTTTCGATGTGGGTATTCATGACTCCTGCTTTGGCGACTCATCTTTATGGCTTAGCGCCGAACGATACCCTCGACCCGAACTTCCAACAAGCTGGGCAAGACGTAGGCTTTCTATTTGGTTGGTACAATCTATTTGCGACCGGGGTCGCTTTATTGCTTCCAGCCATAGCCCTCAAAGTAGGTCGCAAACGGACGCATGCCATCGGCCTGATTGCGGGAGGTCTAGGGCTAATTTCAGTTTACTTTATCAATGATGCTGATTGGATGATCCTTTCTATGCTTGGAATCGGGATCGCTTGGGCCAGTATTTTGGCAATGCCATATGCAATCTTGGCGGGTTCTATTCCCGGTGGTAAAATGGGGATCTATATGGGGATCTTTAACTTTTTCATCACGGGGCCACAAATCGTCAATGGCATCATAGGAGGTCCTATCGTCAAATACGCTTATGGCAACCAGCCAATCTACGCCATCTTGATGGCAGGCGTCTTTCTCATTTTGGCGGCATTTGCCGTAACGAGAGTAGAGGATGTAGACGAATTGGAAGCTGCCTAATGTTAACTTCTGCCTAACATTTGTTTCAGACTTACAAATTATATTGGGGACGCACTAAATCTACACCCCTATGCGTCCCCTACTTTTTTTACTAGCCCTCCTACCCTATTTCTCACTATTGGCTCAAGCGCCCGCTCGCATCATCATCGAAAGTGATGCTGAAGTAAACCCTTGGAATCACCTAGAGGTCAATAACAAAGCGGAGAATTTTCAATTTATCATCGTTACCGACCGCACTGGTGGGCTTCGGCCGGGCATTTTTCATAAAGCCATTGGCAAGATCAACCTGCTCCAACCTGAGTTTGTGATGAGTGTAGGAGATTTGATTACGGGATACACCACAGATAGCGCCCAAATAGACCGAGAGTGGGACGAATTTCAAAGCTATATCTCCGAGCTAGACATGCCCTTCTTTTATGTACCGGGCAATCACGACTACATCAACGAGGTGATGGAGTACAAATGGAAAGAACGCTTTGGCAAAGATTACTATCACTTTATCTACCAAGATGTACTCTTTCTTTGTCTCAATACCGAAGAACAAAAAAGGGGCTCCCGTCGCGGTTATATTGGTCCCGAACAAGTCGCCTATACAGAAAAGGTACTTGCCGAAAATCCAGAAGTTCGCTGGACCATGGTCTTTATGCACCAACCACTTTGGGATCAAGAAGCCGACAATGGTCAATGGGAGGATATCGAAGCCTTATTGGCCCCGCGCAAACACAGTGTCTTTGTAGGACATCGCCATCGCTATGTCAAATATGAACGCAACAATGGCAAATATTTTGTCTTAGCCACCACCGGAGGAGGCAGCTCATTACGTGGGCCTAACTTTGGCGAGTTTGACCATGTAGTCTGGATTACGATGACTGATGATGGTCCCATATTGGCCAACCTTATGCTCGATGGGATCTGGGATGAAAACGTCAATACCAAGGGCTATTATGATTTTGCTCAGCCTTTGATGCAGCCCAACAACCTACAATTTCAGCCTTACTTTAGTCGTGAAGAAGCGTTCCGCGAAGCGGCAGTCGAAATCAAAGTCCACAATCCCAGCGACGTACCCATGCTCGCCCAACTCAACTTTCAATCGAGTAGCAACCTTTGGGCCGCACAAGATCAATGGCAAGATACCATCCCGCCCAACAGTACCGAAATCATCAATCTGCCAATCAAGACCACTGAGGAGGGGCTGGCCTTGCCGAACGCTAAGCCGATCCGTATTGAGGCCAATTATACCTATTTACCCGACAATCAGCCTCAACTGATGGTCTCACAACACATCAATTTCCAACCACAATATCTCTATACCCTTAGCAGGGCACCCAAAAAGATCAAAATCGACGGCGAAAAAGACGATAAGATTGATTTGGCCTTTAGCCTCAACGAATCAAGTGTAATCGAGGGTGATCCATTTTCTCACCGAGGTTCCCGAGATTTGAGCGCGCGCTTTGGGCTTTACTACGACAAAGCCTATTTGTTTTTGGTAGCCGAAGTTCAAGATGATGATATCTACCTCGATGTGGCAGAGAGTCCCTATCGGCAAGATGCCCTCTTTTTTACCCTTGATCCTAGGGACAAAGCGGTCAGTGCGTTTAATGTTGGTAGAGAGCCAAAAAGCACCTTGACTTTAGGTATCAGCCCCAGTGAAAACGACAGTGAAAGCGGGAAGCTATTTCGCCCATTATCGCTACCAGAAGGCTGCAAAACACATTGTATCAAAACCCAAAATGGTTATCGCGTTGAAGCTGCCATTCCCACGGATTGGCTAGACGAACAGTATGGGAACGATTGGAAAGATGTAAGAATCAACCTAATGATCAGTGATTATGATCGCGAAGGGCAGTATATTTCAAGAATATACTGGACGCCTGATTGGCGTAGTGCGGATCGCCTCCTAGGCTCCGGCACTTTTGAACGTGAATAGATAATGATCATACACACTTACTCCTATCCTCGTGCTGCTCTAATTGGTAATCCTTCTGATGGCTACTTTGGCAAAACGATCGCTTTTTTGTTCCGCAATTTCCAGGCGGAGGTCATCATGTACGAATCTCCAGAATTAGAGATTATCCCCCAAGAGCGAGATCGCTCAGTCTTTAGATCAGTGCGGGGCTTATATGAGGATGTAAAGTTGTATGGCTACTATGGAGGGATTCGCTTGTTAAAAGCAGCGATCAAACGTTTTTATGAGCATTGCCGCGATCAGCAAATCGAATTACCGAATCGAAATTTCACCATTCGCTATCAATCCACCATTCCCAATCGATTGGGTTTGG
>JBCAWW010000029.1:0-15495 GCA_038534415.1 Bacteroidota bacterium
GTCAAAAGTGATGTACTCATATACTTCATCACTTTTGACGAACAGAAACATATAAGTCTCGCCCAATCTCCAAAACTTCGTCCACATACGGTGGTAATCTCCTCATTTGGTAAAAGTTTGCATACTACGGGTTGGAAAGTTGGTTATGCGATGGCCCCCGAAGCCATTAGTGCCGAAATTCGCAAGGTCCACCAATTTCTAACCTTTTCAGTAGCGACTCCTTTACAACATGCTATTAATCAATATTTGGGCCAATACCCTGAGCAGCTAAGGGCTGTAGGTCCACTATATGAGACAAAACGCAATTTATTTCTCCAATTGATGGCTGGCAGTAGGTTCAAAGCGCTTAGTTGTGAGGGTTCCTACTTCCAATTGATGGATTATAGTGCTATTTCAGAGATGGATGATGTGAGTTTTGCGCGTTGGCTCACTCAGGAGATCGGGGTCGCGGCGATACCCGTTTCGGCTTTTTATGCTTCGCCACCAGCAGATAGGGTGGTGAGATTTTGCTTCGCAAAACGCGAGAGCACATTGCGCGAGGCTTGCCAGATTTTAAGTAAGGTGTAGGCCTACCAGTTGGGACGCTCGTTCGTCTTGGTGGCTTTACTGGGTTTGTAACGACGCTTTAGTTGTTGCACAAATTGTCGGTCTTCACGACGCATGGCTTCTAGTTTATTGCGAGCCAAGCTCAAGCTAATGGTATCCATCGCTCTTTTTTCATCACCGGGAAAACGTTGTTGCTTAGGAAAGAGATTGATTGCCTGCTGGATATATTCGGGCAAGTCTTGTTGAGTTTGGGGAGGCTCTTCATCTTGTTGCTGCTCCTGAGGTTCAGGCTTGTCTGGCCTTGCCGCTTCTAACCTTCTGAGGGCCAGTTCGAAATTATAGCGTGCATTTTCGTTCTCGGGATTGCGGTTTAGTGCCCGCATGAATTGGTCCTTTGCTTTTTCGAGATTATCTACTTCAGCATTGATTTCGCCAAGATTGTTGAAGGCTTTAGAGGCGAGTTCGGCATCAGCCGAACGCGTAGCCTGCTCATAGTTTTGTACGGCATCCAAAGTCGAATCCATCATGCTATAGCACTGAGCGATATTGAATCTGATTTGGGTACTTTTTTCGGGGTATTTACGCAAGGCTTGCCGATAGAGCTGCACACTCTCAGTGTAGGAGCCATTGGCATAGGCTAATTCGGCCTGATTTAGCAAGCCATCCTCTCCTGAGAGGGTAAACAACATCAATATGCTCAGAGAAAACCACTTCATACTTTCCGAATTGGCATTATAAACAAGCTCAAAAACAATAAGACGATCGCCAAAAATAAAAAGACTTCATAGCGATCCTGGCGTACTTTCATCAATTGTGAAGCTACCGGTGAAGCACTTAAAGACTTGATTTGTCTTCTCAAACTGCTCAAGTCATCTCCTTTTTCATCTAGACGCACATACTCTGTATCAAAGGATTCGGAGATATAGCGCATATCTTCATCCAATAAGCGAGAAATCGCAGGACTACCATCATCATTGAGTTTGACTCCAGTGCGATTACTAGTCGCGGTTAGATTGGGTACCACGCTGCCTTCATAAGTTCCCACGCCCACGGTATAGACTTTGATCCTTTGTCTCTTCATACGTTCGACCAAGGAAGCATAAGAATCCCCCCAATCTTCACCATCCGAGACAAGAATTACGGCTCTACTCCGCACTTCGCCGCCTTCAATCTGGCGCTGGAATCTTTCAAGTGCTTTGGACAATGCAGGACGAAAGCGCGTACCATTTTGGGCAAACTGCTCTGTCGTGGCCATATCCAGAAAGGTTTCCATCACTTCATGATCTCTGGTCAAAGGACATTGGACATAAGCATAATCCGAAAATAGGATTAAGCCAAAGTTGTCGCCTTGAAAATCGCGCAGCAGCTGCTTGAGTTGTTGCTTGGCATACTGCAGACGGCTACTTTCGACATCCTTGGCGTTCATACTCGCTGAAATATCGAGTAGGATATAAATATCGCGACTTAATAGCGGGAGATCATCTTCTGCTTCGCCCCAATAGGGCCCCATCAGAGCGAAAAAGAGCGCGACAAAGGCAGTCGCTCTTAATATAGTTTTGGTAAAGGGATAGCTACGGGCATATTCGTCTTCGCCGAACCAGGCCCCTAATAGGCCGCCCACGCGGCGGTAAACCAAATAAAGGATTGCAAGCGTAACTGGTACGCCTAGCAGCCAAACCCAATATGAAGGATTATTTACTCCCATCTGTGGTTCAAGTAAGTAAAAAGCAAAGGGATTTCCATTACATCTAGGGCAAATGTCAATAATTAAGGTTCATTTGGCCTTTGTTGCTTACTCTGTGGTCTTTGGGTCCCAAACATCACGTAAGCGTTCACCGACTAGGTTGATCGAAATCACCAGACTAAAGATAGCCAAGCCCGGCAAAACGATGACCCACCAATTTTCGAAGCCCTCTTCCCTCGCATTGGTCAATAATCCCCCCCAAGAAGCGCTTTCATTGACTAAGCCAAGGAAGGACAAGCTAGACTCTATCAAAACCGCGCCTCCTAAACTGGTAACCAATACCACAATTACTGCTGGTAGGGCGTTGGGCAGTGCGTGTTGCCAGATAATCTGACGAGGCTTCAGCCCCAAAGCCTGCGCGGCTTGAATATAATCGAGATTACGCACCCGCAACATCTCTCCCCGTACCAACCTAGCGACTCCTGTCCAATTGATTAGGCCAAGACAAAGCATAAAGAACCAAACATTCTTCCCAAAAATCGCGCCTAATGAGATCACCAACATGATGAGGGGCAAAGATTCGATCAATTCTATTGCCTTTAAGAGCAGCAGATCCAGTGGGATAGGCAAGCTTTTGCGCCACCAAGCCCAGCGGGTCAGCTTATGCCCTAAATACGTAAAGGCCACCAAAATGCCGAGCGCAATCATTAAACTCAGTAAAAATTCCCCTACCACTGCAAACCCAATGGCATCCTCAATCGCAAATGCTCTCACTTGAAAGCCATAAAACCAAGCAGGAATAATGCCTAATAATGCTCCTAAGACCACTCCCCTACTCTGGGCCAAACCGCTATCTCCGATATACCCCATTGCACTACCAATAAGAATTCCCAGCATGGCGACAATTCCCACAGCAATCAGCGCAAACAGCAGGGCGTTACGGCTGCCAAGAATAAGAATGGCTAGGATATCTCTACCTTCACGATTGGTGCCAAGGTGATGCCTAAAACGTCCTTGCAATTCTTGTACAGCCCCTGCGGGCAACTGCGGTTTGAAAGGCTTCATTTCTTTATGCGCCGATAAACCTTTGGTGCCATAAGGAATCAAAGCCCAGCTGACGTTTTCGAGTTGTACGGTATCCCAGCGAATTTCGCTGTATAACTTTGGTTGGATAGGATCGACAAGACTATCCACTCGATTGGGATTCCATAAGGGGTAGATTGTTTCCCCTCTAAGCTCGCAGCTATATGGTAGTGGGCTGACGACAAATGGTCCAATGATAGCCATCACAATCCAAAACGAGCAGACGATCAGCGAGATGATCGCAATGCGGCTTTGCTTAAAGCGCCGCCAGAATCGTTTGGGGGATCTTTCGGCCATTTTAGCGCTTTTGATTGAGTTTGATACGGGGATCTAACCATTGGTATAGCACGTCTGTAACCCAATAGCCAATCATGGTCAATAAACCCAGTAGGCTAAACATCGCTAAGATTAGGGGAGCGTCATTACTGAGTATTGCCTCAAAGAGAGTTTTGCCTAGACCGGGGATCTGAAAAACTGTCTCGAGGATCAGCGCACCGCCAATCATCGCCGGGAAAAGACCGGAGATCAAGCTTACCAGTGGGATTAAAGCGTTCCGCAAAGCGTGAGCATATAAAACACGCTTCTGGCTCAAGCCTTTGGTTCGAGCGGTACGCACATAATCACTAGACAATTGTTCTAACATGCTTGCTCTGACCACACGACTGACCACCGCCAAGGAACCATAGCTATAAGCGATCATAGGCAAAATGTAGCGTGAAATCAGTTTCCAAGGAGTAGGATTGGAGGGTACAAAGGAGCTATCAAACCAATCCAAAAAGTCTGGATTGGCAAAAAACATCAGGAGTACAAGGCCTAGCCAAAATTCAGGAACGGCTCTAAAGGCGAATACCAAAACCGCCGAGAAGCGATCCCACCAACCGTCTCTTTTACGGGCGGCTAATATCCCCATCGGGATGCCCAGCCCAAGCACAAGCAAAGTGCCCAGCAAAGCCAAAAAGGCGGTGTAAAAGAAAAGTGATCCAATCGTTTGGGAGATATTGATCCCGTTCATGGAGTAGCCAAAATCCCCGCGACTAAGCACTTTGAAAAGCCAAGCATGATATTGGTTATCAAATCCATACCACTTAAATCGCGGCAGATAGATTTTCCAACGACTCCTTTCCTTTTCAAAAAGGGCCAGTTGATTGGCTAATGTTTGGCGTTCCGCGAGTAGCGGCTCAAAAACAGAATCGAGTGCATAGAGGCTATCTAGACCATGCAGCAAGCGCCGCAGCTTAGCAGGCTCGCCATAATATTGTAGGTCAAAAGCGCGTCTCTTGGCCGTCTTTATGCGAGCGGCCCTCAGAGCTTGTTCCTCCCGAGAGATACTATCAGCAGCTAGGCGTAAATACAGATTTTTACGGATAAAAGCCTGCTCTAAGCTGCGCCATTGGTTGACTTGATCCCAATTGCCACTGAAGTGTAATAAACGCTTGAGCGCATTTTTTTCACGAAGCTCGGTGATGCGATGTAGCGTATCAGAATCTGCCCATGACTGCAAGGCAAAATAAAAGGGTGGTTTGTCAAGGTTGTATGTCTTAATTACGCGCTCTTGGCAGCTACGCAATACGATCTGACTGGAGCCGGAAAGCACCGAACCACATTGACTGATGACGGGAGAAAGACCAACATTATGACTGATAAAAAAAGCCAGTACGCTGATCATAATTACCGTAGGCACCATCAAAAAAAGCCTTTTGATCAGGTACTGCCACATTGCTTTTTTGCTAACGGATACGGTCTACAGAACGGACCTTCTCTTCGTCTTTACGGATCCCTCTGATCCCCAAAAACACCAAGAAAACGGCTACAATAGGGAATATCATGCCGTAGCCCGGAGTACTAGCAGCCGAGGCACTAAGATATTCTGGTCCTTGTTGAGTAAGTAAAACCAAAGCCAAAATCTCCACCAATATCAAAACTGCACCGATATACCCTAATCTGATCTGGCGAGGACGATCGTTGAATTGGAAGATCAACCACAAGATATAAGCGCCGCTTAGCACGATCATACCCATAAATACAGAGTGCAAAACAGATTTCATCGGGTCTTGATGCTCAAAAAAATTGACGCTGCTGCCTTCGGATTCGGGGGCCATTTCGGCGAGGCCATTGAGGACTTCGATTTGACCCGCTTCACTAAATTGCCAAACAGGGGTAAATAGTACCGCAAAGTTGACAATGATGGCTAATAGAAAAAAGATAGATTGAATTCGTTGCAACATAGAAAAGCAAATTTGCCGCTTGTCGAGGCGAGGTTGTAAATTTGGCGAGATTTGTAAATCGAAACCAAAGGTAAAAAAAATTGCAGCAATGCGTTACTTCCTCGACATCTCTTATCAAGGAACTCACTATGCTGGTTGGCAGAGACAAAACAATGCCATCAGCGTACAACAAAAGCTCGAGGAGGCGCTAAGCACCTATCTGAGGCAAAAAACGGCTTGTACTGGCGCTGGCAGGACCGATGCGGGGGTTCATGCCCGTCAATTGATGGTGCATTTTGATACCGAAAGTCCGCAGGATCGACGGCTTTTGGCCGGGCTCAATGGCATCTTACCCGATGATATCGCGGTCAAAGCACTACTGCAACCCAATAAAATGCCTCTGCACGCACGTTTTGATGCTTCGCATCGAGCCTACATCTATCAAATTACCAAGCGTAAAAATCCAGAATATCAATACACCGCCACTTGGGTAAAACCCCAGTTGGATCTCGAAAAGATGCAAGCCGCAGCGGCAACATTGCTCGAGTACAAAGAATTTGCCTCCTTTTGCAAGGCGCACGGCAACAACCTCACTTATCTATGTGATATTCGTAGAGCTGAGTTTGAACAGACTGATGAACTATTGCTTTTTCATGTAGCTGCCAATCGATTTTTGAGAGGCATGGTCCGAGCCTTGGTCGGCACCTTGCTGTGGGTCGGCACAGGTCGCTTGAGTGTAGCTGACTTTAGGGCGATCATTGAGGCCCAAGATCGTAAGGCGGCCGGGCCGAACGCGGAGGCTAAGGGTCTGTTTTTGACCGAGGTACTTTATCCAGCAGGAAGTTTAGAGCAGATCGCCTAGCCGTTTTTCTCCAAGATTGGCAAAGGAAAGGCTTTTGTCATCAGTTTTATTTATTCAATAAAGCAAGCTGGCCCAAATGATAGCTAAGATGATTGGTTCTGCTTATGAGCACATTCAACCTATTGCGATGGGGCTGTTTGGCAAAATCTTCATCCGAAACAGAGGTGTGCTTTTCAAGCCATTGTTCAGGCGATAAGTTTTCAAATGCTTTGGCCAAATTCGCGTTTGACTTATTCCATTTTTCGCGCAATTCTGCTATAGCGTATTGCTGATTATTTGGATCATCAGGCGTCCGGATAAAATCATTGAGCAATTCTGGAAATTGGGCTTCTCCTAAACCGAGCAAAGGCAGCATCATATCGTGTACGGAGGCGAGATGGCCCAACAAATAAATCGCGCGGTTTCGTTTGGGAGCCACTTCTTGCATCAATTCCTCATCTGATAAGCTTTCAAATAGTTTTTCGCCTCTTTTTACAGTCGAATACCATGAATGCAAAACCATTGAAGTAAGCATCTGATTGCTCATATTTTCTTTTTTAATAAGTACTGAGATAAAGGTATTAAGAACAAAGTACAGATTAAAACAGCCCAAAGAAATCACAATGGCGTAAATCTATATACTCAATCCTTGAGTCGTATTACTAAAGATAAGCGTTCCGCGCAGCGGCAAAACCAAAAAAAGAGCCCTAAACCGTAGTCTAGAGCCCTATTTATATTTTCAGCTTTGCTGAACGCTACCAGAAGAAAGAGAAATTAATCCCTCCACTACTTGCCAGCCCCACACCCAAATTGGTGGTTACGTCTTTGACGGTAAAGTTATCATTGATGGTAACTAGCGCATCTACATTAGGAGTAGGTTGTACTACACCCGTCTGAGAAACTCTGATATCGCCTCCCGTTTGCGAAAAAGCGGTTCCTAAGTTGTACTCAGCACCAAAAGAGATTTTGTCGGTGATGAAGTAGTTAAAACCAGCGATTAGGTTCAAACCAATGCTAAATCCACCGGCAGTCTCAGTACGCGAATTGATGTCTGATTTGAAAACAACGGCTCCAGCAGTGTCCAAGTACTGAAATTCGTTATCAAAGCTAACAGTCTCTGGGCCCAAGAAGGCAATCGGAATTTCCGCCCCTACATAAGGATCAAGCTTGGGAGACTCTAGCGCCATATGCCACTCGATACCAGGGCTAAAGTTGAAGCCGGTTTGAGATACAGTGGTACGCGTAACGGTATCGACGCGATAAGGCTGAGAAAAACGATCAAAGTCGGTGTAGCCAAAGGTGTAATCGCTAGTAGAGTTGGTACTCTGGATACCGAAAGTAAGACGAGCAGCCAGACGGTCGGTCAAGTAGTAGCGCCCTAATGCTTGAGGAATATCAAATTCGTCAGTACGGAACTCTTCCAAAGAAACGTTTTGAAGACCCGTGATACGAAAACCAATCCCCCAATCGCCCGCTAAAGGCTTAGTCTGTCCTACCGCCATACTGAGGCCGAGGAGCAAAAAGGCAAAAGTGAATAAAAGATTTTTCATGCGTGAATTATTGCTTTAAATCTGCGAACTCCCAACAGGAGAGAATTGTTAACAAGCGCGCAAATTACGAATATTCACCAATTATGTAAGGCGAGATGAGAAATAGCCTACTTCAAGCAATATCTCCTAGCATTGAAGACTACATCAGCGTATTTTTTTTACAGATATGGGCTTTTTCTTTAGTTTTTTTGCCATTTCATGGAACGATGCGTTTTGTTGAAGCGACAGCTTTGATCAATCGGTCGCAAAACCATGTTTACCGCGCAATGGCACGAATCTAAAGGCTTGCAGGGTCTCAATTTCATATTCGTTGGTGGACTTACGTTGGACAACTAGCATGTTTTGTTGATCCAAGTCTCCGGTGGGGATCACCATGATCCCCCCGACAGCCAATTGTTTTTTGAGAGGCTCTGGAACTCTCGGGCTGGCGGCCGTAACAATTATCCGGTCAAAGGGTTGGTATAGCGGCCAACCTTTGGAGCCATCGCCTTGGAGCAATTTGGTACTACACTCCATATCTTCAAGACGAGACTTGGCCAAATGATGGAGCTTCGGGTCGATCTCAACGGAGAAGACTCTTACCCCCATTTTACAAAGGACCGCAGCTTGATATCCAGAACCCGTACCGATTTCCAGTACTTTCATTTTGGATTTTAGCCGCAATAGTTGGCTTTGATACGCGACCGTAAACGGTTGGCTGATCGTCTGGCCCTGAGGGATGGGCAAAGCTTTGTCGACATAAGCATCTGCTTCAAAAGCAGTGTCTACAAACTTATGACGTGGTACGGCAAGGATTGCATCTAAGACTCCTTTGTCAGTAATCCCACGATCCATTAACTCTTGGACGAGGCGTTTACGTTGGCCTTTATGTTTGAAAGTATCGAGCATGTTTCAAAGTTCCCATAAATACACGAAATTTGCACTCAAAATTTCTCCTTCCTATATGATCAAGCATCCAGATACATTTGACAAGCGTCATATCGGCCCTTCAAAAGCTGATTTGGCCCATATGCTGAAGGTGGTAAATGCCTCTTCCCTCGACCAACTTATCGAAGAAACCGTTCCGGCACGGATTAGACTCGAAAAAAGCCTCAAAACCCTCGAAGCACTTGGGGAAAATGAATATCTCCAACGCCTAAAAGGTATTGCGGCGCAAAACGAATTGTATCGTAGCTATATCGGCTTAGGATATTATGATTGCATCACCCCATCGGTGATTTTGCGCAATATATTCGAAAATCCGGGTTGGTACACACAATACACGCCTTATCAGGCAGAAATTTCTCAGGGACGCTTGGAAGCCCTACTCAACTTCCAGACCATGGTTAGTGATCTTACCGTTTTGCCCGTGGCGAACGCTTCTCTCTTAGATGAAGCTACTGCCGCTGCCGAAGCGATGAGCATGACTTTCTCGCAGAAAGCCAAAAAAGATCGTAAAAGCAATGCCAATGTCATCCTGGTTGACAAGTATTGCTTGCCCCAAACGATAGACGTATTGCAAAGCAGAGCAGCTGGTATTGGCATCGAAATTCGTGTTGCCGATCCCAAAGACTTTGTCGTAGATTCGAGTGTCTTTGCCGCTATCGTGCAATACCCAGACCGCAGAGGCGAAGTAAACACCTACCAAGCCCTAGCCGACCAACTTCACGCTCAGAAAAGCTATCTCATCGTTGCCGCTGATTTGATGTCTCTGGCACTCTTGCAAGCACCGGGTGAGTTTGGCGCTGACGTAGCAGTAGGTACTGCCCAACGCTTTGGCGTACCGATGGGCTATGGGGGTCCTCACGCAGCTTACTTCGCTTGTAACAATGAATTTTTACGCCTTTTGCCAGGTCGTATCATTGGGGTTTCGATCGATACACATGGCAATCCAGCCATGCGCATGACGCTGCAAACCCGAGAGCAGCATATCCGTCGCGACAAAGCGACTTCCAATATCTGTACTGCGCAAGCTCTACTTGCCATCATGGCAGGTATGTATGCGGTATATCATGGTCCTCAGGGTGTCAAGGCCATAGCCGGACGCATCCACGCGATGACCAATAGCCTAGTAGCAGGCCTCAAAACATTAGGGATTGCGCCAATCAACGCAAACTACTTTGACACTATTACCGTCGAAGTAGCGGATGCCGATAAATTGAGAGAGATTGCCCTTGGCGAACGCGTAAATCTCCATTACAACGAAAATCAAGTGAGCATATCGCTTGATGAGTGTACGGAGCCAGCCGAAGTCAAACAGCTTCTCAGCATCTTCGCTCAAGCAACTGCCAGCACACTCAATGGCTTTGAGCCTACTACTGCTTTGACTGATGCTTCTGTAAGCCTAGATGAGCAGTACCAACGTACTTCTGAATATTTCACCCATCCTGTTTTCAATTCTTACCACTCTGAAACAGCGATGATGCGTTATATCAAATCTTTGGAAAACAAAGATTTGTCTCTCAATACCGCAATGATCCCGCTAGGATCTTGCACCATGAAGCTCAACGCAGCCACAGAATTGATGCCCGTTAGCTGGCCTGAGTTTGCCAAGCTTCACCCATTTGTCCCAAAGGATCAAGCCAAGGGCTATGATCAAGTTGTCACAGAGCTAGGCGATATCTTAGCGGATGTAACTGGCTTTGCAGGGATTTCCTTCCAGCCCAACTCTGGTGCTCAGGGCGAATATACGGGTCTCATGGTCATCAGGGCTTACCACCTTAGCCGCGGCGACGATCATCGCAATATCGCTTTGATTCCAGACTCCGCCCATGGTACCAATCCTGCTTCTGCGGTTATGGCGGGGATGAAGGTCGTAGTGGTCAAAACTGACAACATCGGCAATATTGATATTGATGATCTACGCCAAAAGGCAGAGCAGCATTCAGAAAATCTTTCTTGCCTTATGATCACCTACCCTTCTACCTATGGGGTATTTGAAGAAGGCGTCAAGGATATCTGTGAGATTATTCACCAGCATGGCGGCCAGGTCTATATGGACGGCGCCAATATGAATGCGCAGGTAGGCCTCACGAGTCCTGGTAGCATCGGAGCAGATGTATGCCACCTCAACCTCCATAAGACCTTTGCCATTCCCCACGGTGGGGGTGGACCAGGTATGGGCCCCATCGGCGTAGCCGCTCACCTGATGCCTTTCCTACCAAGCCACGTACTCGTTGAGACCGGTGGCGAGCAAGGAATCAGTGCAGTAGCCGCAACTCCTTATGGTAGCACCTCGATTTTGCTGATCTCTTATGCCTATTGCTTGATGCTAGGGAGCGAAGGCATGACTGAGGCCACTCGTTACGCAATCCTCAATGCCAATTACCTCAAGAGTCGCCTTCAGGACCAATACTCTGTGCTTTTTGAAGGCACTAGCGGTCGAGTAGCGCATGAGTTCATTTTGGATCTGAGAAGCTTTAAGCAAAAATGTGGGCTTGAAGTAGACGATATCACCAAACGCTTGATCGACTATGGTTTCCATGCGCCGACTGTATCTTGGCCGGTTCCCGGAACGATTATGATCGAGCCTACGGAAAGTGAGCCCCTCAGCGAATTGGACCGTTTTTGTGATGCGATGATCAGCATTCGCAATGAGATCCAAGAAGTAGAGTTAGGTCTCGTAGACAAAGAGGACAATGTCTTGCACAACGCCCCTCATACCCTTGCCCAGATCGCGGGAGATGAATGGGAGCATAGCTACTCACGTAGCAAAGCTGCTTTTCCAGTCCCAAGCCTAAAAGTGCAAAAATTCTGGCCAAGCGTTGCGCGCGTCAACAATACTTATGGTGATCGAAACGTAGTATGCACTTGCCCGCCTATTGAGGCTTATGCCGAAGAAGTATAGTACGGATTACATCAAAATTAAATAGGAAAGCGTTACCCTTAGGGTAGCGCTTTTTGCATATGGGGAATCCCTCAAGTCTGCAAAGAATGTGTATCTTGGCAGCAGCCACTAATCAGCCTCTATGGATTTTTCAAATCGTCTTTATCGTTTCCGTCGGCCATTTTGGGGGACCTTAATATTATGCTTGGCGCTTTTTGCTTGCAAGCAATCGCCAAATTCTCAAGCCAGCATACAAGAAGCTGAGGTCGAAACACCTAATAATGAAGAATTAGTGGTCCAAGACACTGTCATTGAGGATAGTATACAGACCCGCGGATTAGGTGCCAACGCCAGACTTGGTTTTGACTTTGCGGCTCAGTTTCCATTGATCGATAGTCTCAGTCAATCACAAACAGAAGGCAGAAGGTTGATCGGTAGTTTTGCGGCAGCTGTAGCCCAAGCCAACAGCATTGAGACCAGTGAACAATTGGAAAGCCTATTGTTTGAGCGACGCGATCAAGCGAGAGAGCAGTTACAATCCCTTATCGAAAATCAAGATCCGGCCTGGCTAGATCAAAATTATCAAGCACTTGAGGACGAACTCAATCGCCTTGGCATGAGCATGTTGTTTGCCGAAGGCATGTTTATCGGACTGGGCAATACAACTCTATTGACTGAGTTAGTCGAGACTAAGGGCAGCGATGCCCTAAAGTGGTATTTACAATTTATCTACGCCTCAGACGAATCGGCTAATGGAGAGTACCCCTTCCTCGATATGCGCCCTTACGGGAGTATGATAGTAGCGGGCGAGCGACTCCAGTCTATCCAACCCAATCCATATTTCGAAAAAATTGAGGATCAGTACCAGCGCGCCATATTGTGTATGGCCGATATCCATCGTGTCGGTGCCCCTACTGCACGGACTGATGAAAAGCAACTCATGGTGGGGGGCATCAATACAGAACATTATCCATTTGCCACTGGCGCTGAATCCCGTCAAAATTTTGCCGAAGGGCAAAATTCTCGCTACGGCCCAGTCTTGGCCAAGATCATGGCTAATATGTCAGAGATGAGCGAGGAGCCAGAACATCTGTATGCGATCATCACCGAATGGGTTGATGGTGAAGCAATGGCCAAAAATAGAGTTTATTCACACCTCGAAGCAGGCGTAGATATCCCTCATTATCTCAAAATCCGCCGTTCCAATGGAGCGGATGCCTACGGCATTGTCTATCGCTTTTATGATGATGCCGAAAAAGCAGAAGCGGCTATCAGCAAAATCGAACAAGAAATCGAAACGGCTGAACTTAGGATGCTAAGCGTTCGCAATGGCGAGCTATATGAGATGGAATCCGCTATGAATTGATATAGTTTTTAAATGAAACATCGTATTATCCTCACGGGTAGCAATGGGCTACTCGGTCAAAAAATCATTAATATCCTTGCCGGTAGAGCCAATGTTCAATTATTAGCGACTTCTCGTGGGGTCAACCGCCATGCGGAACGCGGAGGCTATCTTTACAAGGACCTAGATTTGTTGGACTATGGCCTTTGGGCTGCTGAATTTGCTAGCTTCAAACCTACTGCTGTGATCCACACTGCAGCGATGACACAGGTAGATGCCTGCGAAGAGCAACGAGAAAGTTGTGATAAAATCAATGCGGAATCTGTGCATCATTTGGCGCAGCTTTGCAAGGAATACGATACCCATTTGGTCCATATCTCAACTGATTTTGTGTTTGATGGAGCAGCGGGGCCTTATGCCGAAAACGCGAAGCCTAATCCGGTCAATTATTATGGGCAGGCCAAACTCAAAGCAGAGCAGCACGTCCAAGAAAATGCCGGTTCATGGTCGATTTTACGGACTATGTTGCTTTATGGCATCACCCCTTCTATGTCTCGCAGCAATATTGTGCTATGGGTTAAGCGTTCGCTAGAAGCAGAAAAAGAAATAAAAGTCGTCGATGATCAGTTTCGCTGCCCTACCCTAGCCGAAGATCTCGCCAATGCCGCAGTCTCAGCCGCTATGCGCAAGGCGCAGGGAATCTTTCACATCTCTGGCGCCGAAATGATGTCGATCTACGAAATCGCAGAACGTGCAGCTAATTTTTGGAAGTTAGACACGGGGCTCATGAGCCATACTGATAGCGCAAGCCTAAACCAAGCTGCTAAAAGACCTCCCAAAACAGGTTTCTTGATCCTAAAAGCGCAAACAGAGCTAGATTATCAACCCCATAGTTTTGCGCAGGGATTGGCTATAGTTGATCAGCAGATTAGGGAAATGAATTGATCAAGGGAAGCGTTCCACAAAGTGGTAATCACTTAAACACCGAAGCTATCCTATACGCTAAAAAAACTAAGGCGGCGCAAGATTTTGCGTCGCTACTTTATGTTTATGCCTTGTGCTCGCATCATTTCATAAGCGGCCTCTACATCTCCGGCTTGCAAATTGACCCCTCGACTCGCAGCAGAAATCACCGTAGTTTCGAAACCAAGCTGGGCCGCATCCAAAGCGCTAAACTTGACACAATAATCAGTAGCGAGTCCCACGATATCCACTGCGTGAACGCCTTTCTCTTTTAAGTATTGGCCTAGGCCTGTATCCTTACGATGGCCATTGTCAAAAAAACCACTGTAGCTATCTATCTGGGAATCAGTGCCTTTATGAAAAATCTTTTCGACCTGACTCATATCAAGCTCTGACACAAATTCAGCACCAAAGCTCCCTTGTACACAATGGACAGGCCACAGCACCTGAGACAATCCGTGCAGATCAATTACTGCTCCGGGCTCTTGCCCCTCGTGATTAGCAGCAAAACTGCCGTGATCCTTTGGATGCCAGTCTTGGGTGGCGACTACCAATTCATAGTCTTTTTGTAATTCATTGACGAGAGCAACGATTTCTTTGCCTCCGGCTACGGCCAAGCTCCCTCCTTCGACAAAATCATTTTGGATGTCTATGATCAATAATGCTTTCATAGTATGCGCATACATTTGTGTAAATATAACACATTTATTTATATAAACGAGATTCTGTCAGCTTGCTTACTGTCTCTCCTCCATAAAAATGTGTATCTTTTCCCGCCTTTTGGCCAGATTAGATAATTCTATGCCCATGAAAAGAGCCTTGGTGCTAAGCGGAGGCGGTGCAAACGGAGCGTTCCAGTATGGAGCGTTGAAGTATATAGAGACTGAAATAAAGCCTAAGATCCCCAACTTTAATTATGATGTGATCGCGGGAGTTTCAGTCGGAGCCATCAATGCCGTGATGGTCGCAATGCACAAATTTGCGGGCCTAGATAGAATCTGGAATTCGCCTAATCTTGAGAAGTTAATCTATCGGGGTAAGTTGGAAGTATTTCAGCTTATGCGTCGTCTCCTGTCCCAGGAACGCTCAATTTTGGACAATACTCCCCTCTTCAATCTTTTACAACGCTACGTTCGCTTAAGCGATATCCAAACTCAAAAACATATCCTCCGTATTGGGGCGGTCTCACTTTGTTCGGGCAACTTTGTCTCTTTGGGGCCAGAGCAGTTTGATGCAGATGAAGAGTTTCAAAAGGCCATTTTGGCTTCTACGGCGATCCCAATTTTGTGGAATCCGGTAGATGAAATTCGCACCAAGGATGGGATCATCAAAGACTTGGTAGATGGGAGTATTCGAGACAATAGTCCGCTTGGGCACGTAATCCAATATCATCCAGACGAAGTTATCATCATCAATTGCACATCGCCAAAAACGCCTTTAGAATTTGAGGCGGAGCCCGCTAAGAGCATGTTTT
>JBCAWW010000030.1:0-15470 GCA_038534415.1 Bacteroidota bacterium
AGTTCGTAGAAATGGAGTCGAAGCAAGCCAAAACCAAAAAGCATTAGCCGCTAACCAAGCTCAGCTTGACAGAGATAGTAAGGAGTTAGCGGTTTTTAAAGCGAAACTGGAAAAATTCAAAACCGCTTTTGCCAATCGAGATGCCTCTCAGGTCAAGTCCCTAAAAGCTAGCATCTTATCGGATATGCAACGTGAGATCGAGCAAAGCGAAAATAAAATCGCTCAAGACAGAAGAGAAGTTGCCCAAAGTCAGGCAGAAACCACTAGTTCTGTCCGAGAAAGCAAACGTAGTCGCTATGATAGAGCAACGCCAGATGGCGACATAGGCGATAGCAGAGATGTACGAAATGATCGTCGCGATACAAGAGACGATCAAAGAGATACGAGGGATGATAAAAATGATTTAGGGCAGCAAGTGAGCAGAACCCAGCGACAAAAAGAAATTTATGCTGCCATTAAGCTCTTTAATTTCTCTTTTGAGGCCTCTCTTCAGCAAAAAGCAACTGCCAACATAACGCTAATGCAAGAATTTGCCTTTACGATGGAAAAAGATATCGCAGCTACCAAAGCTGAAATAGCGGAGGATAAAAGAGAGGCGCTAGAAGATAGCAGAGAACGTAGAGAAGACCTACGTGAAGTAAGAGAAAGACGCAGAAATTGATCGTTAGCAAAGTATATACAATATTTTGCTAGCTTAAGGAAGACTCAAAAAATAACAAATAAAACGACATATTATTTTTTGAGTGTTCCGAAGAAAACGATTCAAGCAGTTGATAGCCTCGAATAAGAATGCGAAAACGACTCAAGCTTAGTATCGAAGTATTCATTGCAATCTCATCCTTGCTAGGGTGGATTAGTGTCGGCACCATCCTTTTTCATAGGCTAGAGCCTTGGACATGGATTCAATCGTTTTATTTCAGCGTGGTTACGATCACGACAGTAGGCTTCGGCGATTTGACGCCTAGTACTGAGCTAAGCAGGCTTTTTACCGCCATTTATATTTTGATTGGAGTGAGTATTGGGATCGTCACCCTAAGTATTATGGGTTCATCTATCCTGAAATATAGAGAAGTTCGCTATCACAAAAGGGAAGAAAAAAGAAGCCAAAGCCCCAAAAAGAACTCGAGCTAAGCCTAATCGCACACTCTTGCCCGAAAAATTATTTCCTTCCAAAAGGCATTTTTCGGCTTATCCACCTGCTTTTATTTGGCTATCTTTTGCTTACAAAAACACGTTTATGAAACACTTTTTCCTCTTCTGCCTAATGAGCGTCCAATTGCTTTGGGCTCAGAATAGTCAGAAAGTACACATTCTCGTAGACGATGGAATACAATTCCATCCCCTCGCTGAGCTCGTCGAACAAGAGCTTGCCGCCATTACCTTGGGACGCCTATCCCTTAGTTTCGAAACGCTGCCTGCTTCCCAAACCCCTAGGGATTCGGCTGACATTACCATTAGTATTGGTTTATCAGTCAGTCAAAAGCTGATTAGGCAAGCAGATTATCCGACCCCAGTTATCATTGGGACAGTGCTGGATCCCGCTTTACAAGGCTTACCGATAACGCAAAACGGAACCTCTGGCAAGTACAACTTAAACTATATCCGGAATCCTTTTGATATAGAGGCTGATTTGGCCTACTTCCGCTTGATGCATCCCTTTCAAAATCTAGCCATCGTAGCTGATGAGAAACTAGTCAAATTAGACGATGCATTTGCCCAAAGTCTTAAGTCCTTGGGCCAGGCCGGTGAATCTATCACGCTAGTGAGAGTAAGTGATGCAGAGGCAGAGGAGATCGTATCCCAGCTAGCGAGCGAGATTGATGCTGTGTATTTTCTCCCTTTGGGGAACGCTTTTCCAGCTGCCAAGCGGCCGCACTTATTTGACTTACTCAGTCAACGAGGCCTACCTACTTTCGCCCTAATGGGTAGTGACTGGGTAGAAGAAGGCGCCATGGCTAGCCGAGCGCCCCAGCAATCGGGGCAAATACTCGCCCGCCGTATTGCTCTCAATGCCCTAGCCATTTTAGAAGGAGAAAACGCGAGTGAGCAGCCTGTAGCAACCGTCGATGCCGGCGATGACTTTGTGATTAATCTAAAAGCAGTGGAGCAAAGTGGTATCTATCCTTCTTGGGAAGCATTTGGGCAAGCACGCTTACTCAATGTTGCTCGCCAAGCAGCGGGCAATGCCGTCAATTTACGCTCAGTCATCGGAGAAGCGCTTACCCAAAACCTCAGTTATCAAATAGCCGAGCTTGAAACTCAAGCTGGGGCTCAAGAGGTCAAACTTGCCGTAGCGGAGCTACTCCCAAGCTTGGATATCAGTAGCAATTTTGTGGCCATTGACCAAGCTAGATCCGCCGCTTCTTTTGGCTCGACTCAACCTTACACTTGGTCAGCTACCGCCGAATTGCAACAAGCACTGCTAGTAGAGCCGCTCCTAGCCAATCTAAGAATCCAAAACCTCATTCAGGCCACACGAGTGGCTAGCCAAGATCAAACCGAGCTGGACGTCGTCCTCGAAGTGACTGAATCCTATTTCAATATCCTCTTGGCGAGAAATGTGGTCCTCTTGCAAAACCAAAACGTGGACAACACTCGGATCAATCTAAATTTGGCGCAAAATAAAGAGTCCGTAGGCTATGCTGGAGTATCAGAGGTTTATCGTTGGGAATCTCAATTAGCTTTCAACAAGATTGATCTTAATGATGCACAGGCCAATTATCGCTCTGCCCAATTTCGCCTCAATCAGCTCCTCAATAAACCCCAGAGCGAATCGTTCGCCTTGGCGGAAACAGAAATGGGAGACAAAATGCTAAACATACTGGACGAACGAGTATTTTCTTATCTCAAAAATCCCGGCCAGCTTATCGTGCTATCCGACTTTTTAGTCGCAGAAGGCAAACGTAACCTTCCCGAACTACAGCAGGTATCTCTCAGCTTACAGGCGCAAGAACGGCTTCTCACCTCTAGGAAGCGTGCTTTTTATGTACCCACGCTAGGCTTAAACGCATCCTCAGGCTACAATATCTATCAAGGCGGTTATGAATCGACCTCTGAGATTCCGCCACAATTTGCGGAAGTTTTGCCTGCTCCTATTACGAGCCCTACTTGGAACATCGCCGTCGGTTTGTCCCTGCCCCTATATCAAGGTGGGAGCCGTCAAGCGCAGCAACAGCAAGCAGTAGTTGAGGTGATGCGCATCAAGCAGCAACAAAAAGATCTGGAAAATCAATTGGAGTTTCGCATTCGTAGCACCCTACAACGAGCCGGTGCTTCCTATGCAGAAATCGGACTCGCTCGCCAAGCGGCGGAAGCCGCAGAGCGAAACTTAGAAATTGCCCAGGACGGCTATCGAGAAGGCATCGTACCGGTAGCACAGTTAATTGATGCTCAAAACGCCGCCTTGCAAGCTCAAATATTGGCATCCAATGCCGTTTACTCCTTTTTACTGGATTTTCTCACGGTAGAAAGAGCGATTGGATTCTATTATTTTCTCGCCGACCCCGCTGAACAAGAAGCCTTCATCGAGAGACTGGCCCTGTTTTTCACCCCCTAACACTACTCTATCTGCAATCCCATATCATACGCTCACATGAAATATAGCTGGATCATACTATTTCTCTTTTTGGCAGCTTGCCAAGAAGAAGTATCACGCAAAGAAGCCCCCATACGCCCCATCAAATACACGACGCTTAGCCAAGGTCAAGCAGTTGAGACTGCTACCTTCACGGGTATTACCCAATCTGACAAAGAAGCGACCCTTTCTTTTAAGGTAGGAGGCGTAATCTCCAAAGTAAGTGTAAAAGATGGGCAGAAGGTTCGAGAAGGGCAATTGATCGCAGCCCTCGATAGTGAGGATTATAGCCTACAGGTGGAGCAGGCTAGAGTCCAAGTCAAACAGGCCGAAACCAGCCTCAATGTCGCACGCTCAACCTATGCAAGAGTAGAACGTCTCTACGAAAACAATTCCGTCTCATTGAGTGAGTTTGAGCAAGCAAAAGGTAATTTTGAAGCCTCGGCTGCTCAACTTGAAGCAGCCCAAAAACAGCTGCAAGCAGCTCAAAATCAAGTGCGCTATACGCAATTACGGGCTCCTTTTACCGGCCTCCTCAGCAGTTTAGGGGCAGAAGCAGGCGAGCTAGTAGGTGCAGGAAGTCCCGTCGGCCTAATAAGTTCTGATGGGCACCCAGAGGTAACCTTTGGAGTAGCGGGCCGCTATATTGGCCTCATCAAAGAGGGACAAAAGATCAACATTCGACTTTCTATTTTGTCTGACCAAGTGTTTGAAGGAGAAATAACTGAAGTCGCTTTTTCACAGGGGAATGCAGCTACTTATCCGGTGAGAGCAAAATTTCTCAAGCCAATAAAAGCGATCCGTCCGGGACTTTCGGCAGAGATTAAATTTCCTTTGGCGCTACAGGCCAATAGCAAATCCATGCTGATACCCGCCAAGGCGGTGCGAGAAAATGCACAGGGACAACGCTATGTTTATCAGCTAATGGGTACAGGGGATACGCTGACCGTCAAGCAAACGACCGTTGAGTTAGGTACCCTCAGCGCCGAAGGATTTATCCTCCAATCAGGCTTGAAAGAAGGAGATCGCATTGCAACTGCGGGACTGAATTCCTTGTTAGAAGGCATGCAAGTAAGCTTACTGCAGTAGTTCATTTTATCAGTTACTCCCAAACTATATCCCGTGAATCTCACACAACTTTCTCTCAATAATAATCGCGTTACCTTCACCCTGCTGGCGGTATTGGTTTTACTGGGAATGTCAGCCTACAATGGTCTGGAACGTAATGATATGCCTCCCTTTACCATACGGGTAGCACAAATTGTAACGGTTTTCCCAGGAGCTGGTCCAGAACGCGTCGAGGCCCTTATTACCGCACCGATCGAGCAAGAAGTTCAAGAAATTCCTGAGCTCGATTTCATGACCAGCGAGTCTCGGACTGGCGTCTCTATTGTCAGGGTTAACCTCAAGCAAGATATACCACAAGAGAACTTGCAAGCAGTATGGGACCGTCTTCGCAGGAAAATGGAAAGCCTGCAGGACGATTTACCAGATAATATTATCCCTCCTGATGTCAAAGACGATGGTCTTGGGACCGTATATGGCATTATGTTAGGGCTAGAAGGGGACGGATTTGCCTATGCTGAACTTGAAGAATATGCAGAAACGATTAAAGACAATCTGATACGCCTCAAAAATGCTTCTCGCGTCAGTATTATGGGGACGCAAGAAGCCCAGGTGATGGTCGAGTTTGAACATGCTGTCCTAGCGCAGTATGGCTTGACCGCCGGTCAACTCCAAAATATCATTTCAACTACCAATATTCTTTTCCCTGGGGGTCAAGTCAATGTGGAAGATGAGCGCATCATTTTAGAGCCAACCGGTAATTTTGAAACACTCGAAGACCTAGAAAAGCTCATCATTCCCGTAGGCCAAATGGGAGAAACTGTTTTTCTGGGAGATATCACCCGCATCAGAAAAGGCTATGAGACGCCGCAAGAGCGTATGGTTAGGGTCAATGGTCAGCAAGGTCTAGCGATCTCCGTTGCCTTGAAGGAAGGGGCCAATATCGTACAATTGGGGACCGAGGTGGATCGCAAGCTCGACAGCCTGCAGCAAACGTTCCCCATCGGGATAAAAACCTTTAGAGCCGCCTCACAGGATGTGGTAGTCGACGAATCTATCCAAGACTTTGTGGGTAACCTCCTACAATCAGTAGCGATTGTCCTCTTGACCATGCTGCTATTTTTAGGACTTCGCACCGGAATCGTGGTTGCCAGCCTAATCCCACTCGCGATTATCTGCACGATCTTTTTGATGGGACTCTTAGGGGTTGGGCTCAATAAAGTCTCTTTAGCGGCCCTCATCATGGCACTGGGAATGTTGGTAGATAATGCCATTGTGATCGCAGAATCCATCATGGTAAAAATGGAAGATGGCCAAAAAGCGACGGATGCAGCAATCGATTCCTGCCGCGAATTGGCGATTCCGCTTCTCATTTCTTCCCTCACTACTTCGGCGGCCTTCCTTTCTTTCTTCCTCGCAGAATCTACCTTGGGTGAGATTGTAGGTCCACTCTTTGTGGTGATTTCACTAGCCTTATTGTCTTCATGGCTGCTTTCACTCACGGTCGTCACCCTATTGGCAAGCGTTCTGATACAGATAAAAAAACAGCCTGGGCAAGCAGATGCCAAGCCGGGAGTCTTTGATAGGATCAATAAAGTCTATCTGCAAATATTAGTACCTGTTTTGAAAAGGCCTTGGTTATTCATTGCAGGGATTTTGGTGGCATTTATGCTTTCTCTATTCGGATTGGGACAATTGCCATTCATCTTTTTTCCAGATTCAGAACGCAATCTGATCACCGTAGATGTCAATCTCCCAGTAGGAACCGCGATTGAGCAAAGCGAAGCGAACATAGTGAAATTAGAAAGCTTTTTGGCGGAGGAGTTACAGATCAATGATCAGCGCAGTAAAGGAGTAAAATCCTGGACCTCATTTGTCGGGGAAGGACCATTGAGTTATGATTTGGGATACCAAAGATCTCAGCCTCAGTCCAACTACGCGCACATTCTTGTCAACACGACTTCTGGCGATGACAATCAGGAAGTCATTGACGCGCTCAACGAATTTGCCTTTTTCAACCTGCCTGACGCTACCGTAAAAGCACAGCGTCTCAAACAGGGCGGAGGCTCAGGCATACCTGTACAGGTGCGGGTCAGTGGGCCAGACCCAAATGTATTATTCCGTCTCTCCGAAGAAATTCGAGCCCAACTCAACAGGATCCCTGGCACTCTCAATATTGAAGATGACTGGGGCCCGAAGCTCAAAAAACTGGTGGTACAAATTGATGAAGCCAAAGCAAAACGAGCCGGGCTTTCCAATCAAGATATCGCACTCTCCTTGCAGACAGCTCTGATTGGTTTTGAGACAGGAGACTTTCGCGAAGGTGAGGAGAGTCTTCCGATCATGTTGCGTAGTCAAAATACCGAAGAGCTGGATATTAGTCAGCTAAAGACCATCAATATCTTCGCCCAAAGTAGTGGAAGATCCGTTCCTTTGGCGCAGGTAGCAACGCTTGTACCTAGTTGGCAGTTTGCCAAAATCCTGCGCCGCGACCTCTATCGTACCATTTCGGTCAATTCCTTTTTACAAAGTGGATTTACCGCCAATGAAGTTACGGCGGAACTAGAACCCTGGCTTTTAGAAGCCGCTCGTACATGGCCCAAAGGCTACTCATATGAGCTAGGCGGGGAAGCCGAAGATAGCGCCGCAGGCTTACAGGCAGTCATCGATCAATTACCGATTTCAGGCTTTCTCATTGTCCTACTTCTGGTCTTGCAATTCAATTCCTTTCGTAAGACAGCCATTGTGTTAGGAGCCATCCCCCTAGGCGTGATCGGAGTAGTATTGGGACTCTTAGTCTTTCGCTCCTACTTTGGCTTTTTTGCCTTTTTGGGGATCATTTCATTGGCGGGGATCATTATCAACAATGCGATTGTCCTGATTGACCGCATCGACCTTGAGCAAAATGAATTTGGTCGAGAGCCTTGGGATGCGATTCTGGCCGCTTGCCAACAGCGCTTACGTCCGATCTTATTGACCACCTTTACCACCACGCTGGGTCTGATTCCACTTTATCTCGGAGGCGGACTGATGTGGGAACCCATGGCGATTGGGATCATTGTAGGTTTGTTATTTGGGACGGTTATCACGCTCTTATTTGTACCCATTTTATACAAATTACTCTATCGAGTGCCATCAAAGTAGGAGGTATCAACTTCGTTGGAACGCTTCTCCAGCTAGGTACAAGGCGGGGAGAACTTAGCGCAGGCCACTCCCCTGCCCTACTATCTTTTGCCCATACTTTTGCTTGAGTCGATCCATCGTTTGGTATAGGCCCAACTGCTTAGGATAAGGTTCAAAGAGGCTTAGCTGTGGGCTCCCTGAGACCAAGTTCGTCAAACGCACCCCAATTAAGCGTAGGCGAATACGGCGTGTGTATAGCTTATCAAATAAGCGCAACGCCTTACTTAACAGCTCTCTATCGCTAGCGGTAAAGGGAATTTTGGCCTGCTTGCTGACCGTCTCGAAATTGGCATAACGGATTTTGACACTGATACAGCCGGTGAGCTGTCGGTTTTGGCGAAGTTCGTGAGCGACCTTTTCGACCATGCTGGTCAACAATGATTTAAGCCATTGGATATCCATAGTGTCTTCACGAAAAGTTCGTTCCGTTGAGATCGACTTTTGCTGATGGCTAGGCACTACCTGACTGCTATCAATCCCTCTTGCTTTTTGATAGAGCATATGCCCGGGTTTACCAAAAGCTCGCTGCAATAGCAGCTGCGGAATCTCCCGCAACACCCTGACGGTCGGCACCCCTAAATATGCCAATTGCTGACTCATTTTAGGTCCAATAGCAGGAATGGCTCGCACCGCAAGCGGTGCCAAAAAGGGCAATACCCCCTCCGATTTTACCTCTAGGAGATTGTTGGGCTTAGCCAAATTGGTGGCAACTTTCGAAACCAGCTTATTGACAGAGAGCCCCATCGAGATGGGCAAACCCGTTTCATGCATGATCTGCTGCCTTAGCTCGCTCGCCCACATAGTCGAGTGAAAAAAGCGATCCATACCAGTCAAATCCAGATAAAACTCATCAATCGATGCCTGCTCAAAAAGGGGGGCCTTTTCGGCCACAATCTCTCGCACTTCCTGAGAAGCCTGATTATAAGCCTCATAATCACCTGAGATCACCACCGCATAAGGACACAGCTGCCGCGCCACTCGCATCGGCATCCCAGAACGTACCCCAAACTTTCGCGCTTCATAACTGCAAGAAGCCACTACGCCCCGCTCGCTACCACCGATCATTAATGGCTTGCCGTCTAAACGACTGTCCTTTTTTCTCTCTACAGATACAAAAAAAGTATCGAGATCATAATGCGCAATGATTCTTTGCTTATCAAGCATGTCGTAGTTTGGGATTTATTTTTAGCTAAAATAAATAGTATTTACATCATTTTCACATTAAAATATCTAATATTATTAGTAATAAGATAATATTTAGTAAATTGCCCTCCACAGAGACGATAATTTATCAGAATGCGATATGCTTATTACCTGAATTGTCACAGCTATTTTTCCCTACGTTATGGTACCCTTTCGATCCAGGAATTGGTCGATTTGGCGGTTGCACACCAAATAGAAGCCCTAGCCCTTACCGACATCCACAATATGTCGGCTTGCTATGAGTTTGTGCGAGCTTGCCGAGAAGCGGGTATTTACCCAGTAGTGGGTATGGAGTTTAGACAAGATGATCAGCTCTTGTATATCCTATTAGCAAAGTCTTTGGCAGGCTTTGCCGAAATCAATCGCTGGTATACGGAACATACTCTCGCCCAAGCGGATTGGCCAGAAAGTGCCCCTCAGTTTCAAGAGGTCTATACCATCTATCCCTGGGAAAAGCGCAAACAACTACAGCTCCATAAAAATGAGTTTTGGGGGATTCGTCCGCAACAAATCAACCAATTGGGCCTGCATTGGACAGGCCAAACCACGAGAGTTGTTTTACTACAAGCTATTGTCGCCAAAAACAAAGTTGGTTACAATCTCCATCGCCTCCTCCGAGCCATCGATCATAATGTGATGCTCTCCAAATTACCAGAAAAAGCCGTAGCTGGCCGAGAAAGCATTTTCCAAACCCCTCAACAACTAGAATGGACTTGCGCTGCCTATCTCGATGTCTTGACCAATACGAGCAAACTATTGGCTAGCTGTCGCTTTGATTTTGACTTTAGCCTCAATCGTACTCGGCAGACTTATACTGGCGATACTCACGCAGACCGCCTTCTCCTCCAAAAGCTAGCTATCGAAGGCTTGAATAAGCGTTATGCGAAGCCTACCCAAGCCATACAAAATCGTCTCAAACGCGAGTTAGAGATCATCAGCGAATTAGATTTTCTCGCATACTTTCTCATTACTTGGGATGTGATCCGTTATAGCCAAAGCCGAGGCTTTTTCCATGTAGGCAGAGGCTCAGGGGCCAATAGTTTGGTCGCATATTGCTTGGGGATTACGGATGTCGACCCCATCGAACTGGACCTTTATTTCGAACGCTTTCTCAACCCAGAGCGGACCAGTCCACCTGATTTTGACATTGATTTTTCCTGGACAGATCGAGATGAGGTTATTGAATATATGTTTCGGCGCTATCGAGATAGTCACGTCTCTTTGCTTGCGACTTATACCACCTTTCAAGGCCGAGCGAGTATCAGAGAGATGGCCAAGGTCTTTGGCCTGCCCAAGCGAGAGATCGATCTGCTTGTCATGAACCGTGATGCCCCTGCCCAAGGACTCGATAGCTTATCGAGACAAGTTTTGCGTTACGCGAAGCGGCTCCAAGGACTGCCCAACCACTTATCGATCCATGCGGGAGGCGTACTGATCAGTGAAGCACCGATTCACCATACGACTGCCCTCAATCTCCCTCCCAAGGGTTTTCCTATCACGCAGTTTGACATGCGGGTAGCGGAAGAGATCAATCTCCACAAATTTGATATCCTGAGTCAGCGTGGGCTCGCCCATATTAGAGAAGCGGTCGAGATCATCCAACGCAATTACAAGCAAAGTATCCCCATCCATGATGTCGAACGCTTCAAACAAGATCCAAAAGTCAATGCCCGGCTCGCCAAAGGTCAAACCATGGGCTGCTTTTACATCGAATCTCCAGCGATGCGAACGCTCTTGACTAAACTCAAGTGCAAGGACTATCCAACCCTCGTGGCAGCCTCTTCGGTGATAAGACCAGGAGTGGCGCGTTCGGGGATGATGCAGGCCTATATCGAGCGGCATAATGGCAAACTCTTTAGCTATCCTCACCCAAAGCTAGGCGAACTACTAGAAGAGACCTACGGCATCATGGTCTATCAAGAGGATGTGATCAAGGTTCTCCACTACTTTGCGGGTTTATCGCTAGCGGAGGCTGACCTAGTGCGCCGCGCCATGAGTGGCAAAGCCAAGGGCAGTCAGACTTTTCAAAAAGTAGCCAAAAAGTATTTTGATGCTTGCCGTGAGAAAGGCTATCCGGAGGATATTGTCAAAGAGTTGTGGCGCCAAATTGAGTCTTTTGCAGGCTACTCTTTTTCGAAAGCGCATTCGGCCTCCTTTGCCGTCGAGTCTTACCAAAGTCTTTACCTCAAAACCTATTACCCGCTCGCCTTTATCGTCGCCGTGATCAACAATTTTGGCGGTTTCTACCGAACGGAGATTTATATCCACGAAGCCAAAATGGAAGGGGCCAGCGTGCATCCTCCTTGTGTCAACCATAGCGAATATATGACTCGACTGATCGATACTGATATCTATCTGGGCTTCGTGCATCTCAAAGACCTCAGCAATGATCTAGGCCAAGCGATCGCAAAAGAACGCGAGAAAAGAGGGCCTTTTGTAGATTTAGCGGACTTTGCCCGGCGCTTGCCGAGTAGCAAGGAGCAGTTGACGATTCTGATTCGAATTGGCGCTTTTAGCTTTACCGGCAAGACTAAACCGAGTCTATTATGGGAGTTGCTGCTATTTCAACATGATCGTACTAAGCAGGCAGATATTCTCTTTTTACCGCCGAGTGTCCCCAAACAATTACCTGACTTGGCCAGCTCTTATCTCACCGATGCCTATGATCAAATGGAGCTCCTAGGTTTCCCATTGGTATCCCCCTTTCAGCTCCTGCAACATGAACCGTCCAAGCTCATCAAAGCGGTAGATTTCCCTCAGTATGTCAATCAACATATTCGCGTACTAGGCTATTTGATTTGCATCAAACAGACGACTACCATCCATAAAGAGCGGATGCAATTTGCCAATTTCTTTGATCCCGACGGGACGATGTTTGATGTGGTACGCTTTCCCCCAGCGGTCAAGAAATATAGCTTGGCCGGTGCCGGAGTCTATCTGATTGAAGGCAAAGTGAGTAAGGAATTTGGGACTTACTCCCTGGACAGCCATAAGGTATTGAAGATGCCTTATCAGTTGGATCCACGATTGGGGCAAGAAGTCAATCATTGGTCGCCCCCTGAGGAAAAGAATTGAGTTGTTAGTCCAATTGCTCTAGGAGAGCGGCGGCTTTGGCTTGATAATAATGTCCCTCATCTGCTACGATGCTGGCTAAGAGCTGCCTTATACGCGTCTGATCCCCTTTTTTTAGATAAGCCATCGCCTCATACCACTGCCGCGTTTCTGGTAGGTTTTGGAGTTCCGCGAAGCGGGCCAAAGCACTATCGGCCTCTCCCATCTCTAGATAAGCAATCCCCCAATACAAATAGGCCTCTGTCTCGAGGGTCTCCGTACTATCTGCCGCTGCAGCCTCATAGGTCGCGGTCGCTTGCTTAAAATTTTCCTCTCGATAATAACGCATAGCCGCTTCACTCGCTCTCCCCATGCTCTCAGGTGCCTGCGGACGTTCATAAAAGTCAGCAAACAGTTGCTCAGGACTCGCTGGGCGAGGATTGAACAAACTGAGTCCGCCCCAAAGCAGCAGTATTAGTACCGCAGCAGCAATCAGATAAGGCGCTATTTTTTGGAGGGGGCGTACTTTAGGCGTGCTTGCTTTCATCTCTTCACGCAGCGCTTGCCATTGTTCTTTTTGGTTTTGATTACCGCTTCGCAGAACGCTCATTCTCGCCATTAGAAACTCCTCTAGCAAAGCCTGCAAAGCTGGCTCAGCTTCACAATCCGCTTCAAAAGCAGTTTGCGCTTCGGGCTTCATCTGCCCGGCCAAATAAGCCTCAATGCGTAGGCTTTCGCTATGTTCGCGTTCAGGACTCATCATTATTGGGAGAAATTTTCCCTTCTAATATTTTTCTTTTTGATCAATTCTCTCAGTTTTTTCATACAGCGATATTTCTGGCTGGCGAGGCTGTTTGCGTCCTTGAAGCCTAAGCGACTGACGAGTTCTTCGATGCTATAGCCATAATACTCTGCCTCTAGTAACAACTGCTTACATTTCCCTCCTAGCTTATCCATCAAAGCCACCAAAGCAGCTACTTCTTCCCGCTGCGACAATTGCTCCAAGACATTGCGCGCTTTGCTGGGTAGCCTACTAGCCCTATCAAGCTCCTCTGTCGGTAAAGACGAAGATTTTCGCAGCCGATCAACACATCTATTGCAAAAAGATCGATAAAGATAGCCGCCGAGCGAGCCTTCTAGTTGAAAATCAGGCTTTTGCAACTGTCTCGACAAACCAATAATAGCATCCTCATAGGCGTCAATGGCCTGCTCTTCGGAGATACGATACTGCCGCTGCCCCTTGATGGTATAGCCCCAATACTGTCGATAGATCATCCGCATAGCGGCTTGCTCCTCCCCTCCCCGACTACGAATAGCCTCGATCAGGTCTCGGTCTGGAAGGATTTTGGGAGTCATAATAGCTTCGCGAAAAAAATCTCAGTTTTTGGGTGATTCAAAATTAACGCCTTCGTCTCTTAATATGAAAGCCTCCCAATGAGTCTAAGCACGGGAGGCTTTCGAAAGAATCTTTTGGTTTTCGAGTAGTCGAAAACGTGAGATTGAAGGAAAATTAACTACTTTATCTCACAATTTAAACTATTCGAAAATATGAACCAGCTATTTACGCGCTTGCTATTACTCTCCGTAGTGCTTGTAGGGTTTGTCATGCCTGACTTATTCGCTCAGCCCGATGGTTTGGACGCAACAAATACGGATGATGAGCCTTGCTTTGCAATTTGGGATACGGATGATAAACGAGGCAAGGTCATTAGTCCTTTTGGGAGACGCTATATTGATATCTTTATCCCTGGTGATCTTAACTATACTCAGTACCGATCCGTAGTCCGCTTTTATGATACAAATGGCAATATTTTGGCCCTGCCAGGTCCGGGCAATAATAATGGATTGGTACAAAATATTAACCTAGCGAGTTTAAGTGCAAACATCTCTACGCAAACTACCCCTGATGGCACTATCTATACCTATGAGTTAATCACCCCTTTTGCCCAAAGTTCGGTCAGTTCTATCTCTTTCAATTTATATTACTTTCACCTCAACGTTTGGACGAGTATGCAGACTGGGGGTGCCAGCAGTTGGGACTTAACTAATGGTAGCACTCGAGCCTCTTGTTGGACCTATCGTCGCAAGGCGACTAAGGTAACGAAAATGATTGGCCGATTGGGACAGCAAAATGCAATCGTTAATTGGGCTTACCCTAATCCGGCTGAGGGAATCCTGCATATCGCCCCAACAGAAGCAGCAAGTACCTTAAAGCTTTATGATGTTAGCGGTAGCCTCCTTAGCAGTTGGCAACTCCCCGCAAGCGATTCTCAACATAAAATATCGATCCAAGCGTTCCCCGCAGGGGTCTACTATCTCCAACGGCACATAGGAGCAGAGCGACAATACCAACGCATCCAAGTACTTTAAAGATGCGCAAAGCCATTTTAGCGATATCATTTTTGAGCATGGGATTTAGCATCCTTGCTCAACAAGCGGACTTAGATTCGGCTAAGCATTGGACCAAAATCGCCAATCAGATAATTAGACGAAGCCCAGATTCAGCGGTGCAATTGCTCCAGGCAGCAGCTGACATCTACTTGGCGGCTGGCCAAGACGCAGCACTTTGTAGAGTATACAATGGTTTGGCGGCGGCTCATATCAGGCGATATGATTACCAAGCGGCTGAGCGGCATGCAAAAATAGGAATCGCACATGGCAAAAAGACCATCGGGACTACGCACCCCGTCTACATCAATCTGCTCAACAATATAGGGGCTATTTATCGTCAAAAAGGCGCTTTGAGCCAAGCGCTGGCAAGCTATAAAGAAGCCCTAGAAATCGCACTGGGGGCTGAGAAATTGGATCGAGTGAGTTTGTCTCGGCTTTACAACAATATTGGTATTATCTATCGCCGCATGGGAGATCCGCGAGAAGCCCTGAATTATTTTGAGGCCGCTTATTATCAACTTTCGCAGAGCCCCCAAGCCAGTCCGCGACAACTTTTTTCCTTAGGTTATGCTAGTGCGAGAGCCTATGATGACTTAGGCCTCTTTGCGCAAGCTCGCCAAAGCATGTATGCTAGTCGCCCCTTAATAGGAGAAGCTAGTACTAAGTCTGCGAAAAACTGGATCAAGTATGCCCATAGAATGGCCAATCTTCATCTCAAGGAGGAAGTCTATGACAGTGTCTCATACTACCTTGGGCAAGCAGACGCAATGCATCAAGAATTTGGGCCCTACCGCGCACAAGTCAGTCTCGATATTAGAGCCGAACTCGCCCTAAAAAAGGCGGATTGGCCGACGGCAGAGCAGTATATATTACAATCAATGGCATTGCGTACGAAGGAGTTTGCAGGCCTCATCAAAAGCCCTGCGCTAGCTCAATCCTACCAGCAGTTAGGGGATTTGTATCGAGAAACTGAGCAATGGCAGCAAGCAGACACGGCCTATAT
>JBCAWW010000031.1:0-15354 GCA_038534415.1 Bacteroidota bacterium
CTCCAATTTCCTGTTGGCCGAAAGCACTTGTTGAGCTTGCTCAAAGTCTAAACAGCCTACATAAGTTGGCTCCAAGCATTCATAATAAAATTGGGAGGCTTGCTGCAAAAGAATCACATCAGAGCAGAAAAAAAATTGATTTTCTTTAAAGAGCAAAGCCGTGATTTCCTCCCCTTTTTCATTTACATGATAAGCCCGCACAAGACCCTTGAAGATGAAATAAATATTTTTGTTGTCCTCGCCTACTTCTATCAAAAAACTCTTGGCTTTGTGGCGCTTAAATTTTGCTACCTTTAAGATGACCTTCACATCGCTCCACTCAAAGCTATCGGGGATATCATAGAGCTGCTTGATTTTCTTAAAGCTAAAAAATGCCTCAACGTCCTTAAAGCCGATGTTGAATACGGAGAAATTCGAATTCTTCATAAAATTGTGCTTGTATTCTTCTTTCTGACACAAGTCAGGACAAAAAGGTTTAATGCTTGATGGTAGAAAGTTAACATCTTGATTCCCCACATTGCCATGCTGAGTCCACTGAAGCAGCTTGAGAGATAAGCGTTCTGCGAAGCAGCTAGGAAATAAAAGATACCGGATATGTTCGTACCTCACATTCCGGCTTGACAGGAACCCCATATGTCATCCCAGCCGCATGAATGAGCCAGAGCGAATTCAGCGAGCAGGGATCTTAAGGGACCAGCGATCTGCAAAACAACAATTATCCTCTAAAGAGCTTTCGGCTTCACTCAAGCTGACAACCTGATTCCCCACATTGTCAGGCTGAACCCGCTGAAGCACCCTAAATATAAGCGTTCTGCGAAGCAGCAAAAAGCCAAGACATATCAAATCCGCTAGTCTCTGTTTTTTTATCACCGCTGCGCGGAACGCTTCTCTCCAATCCTGCCGATCGCAAAGGCCCATCCGTTTTTTGTCCGCTTCGCAGAACGATTACTAGTGTTCCGCGAAGCGGAAACCAATGAACTGTCTCTAAACTTGACGCACTCCCGATGCCGATACTCGAGAGGCAGGAGACAAAAATCACAAAGCTTCGCAATTGCTTTTTCCTGACTAAGCTGGAGCATTGCCCTTTTCACCATCTTTCTCTCAACGTATTATCGGCATTTACAGTAGTATAAGGGCGAATTAGCGCTAATACTTTGTCATGCTCGTTTCCTAGCAGTGGCCGGACTAAGCCCTCGCACAACCCAAGGATATGGGGGATCTGATCAATCCGTGGAGGAGGCAAAAGTCTTCTAGAAAGATAGGAAGCGACATGCATCAACCTTTAACCTTTTTCATCGAAAACGCTTTATGAAAACCCTGAAAATAAATTTTTTGCAAGTCCTCTTGTGCAGCTTCGCTTTTTCCCTCATCCTGCTCAATCAAGCCTATGCGCAAAGCCCCGAAGCCTTCAAATATCAAGCTGTGGTCCGAGACGCCAACAATGCACCATTGGCCTGGCAAAATGTAAGCATCCGCATTAGCATCCTCGAAAGTACCCCCAACGGAACCGCCGTTTACCAAGAAGCTCACGCTGTTACGACCTCAGCCCTTGGTCTTGTATCGCTCAATATCGGGGAAGGCACCGTTCTCTATGGCACTTTTGCCGGCATTGACTTTGGCAGTTATGATCACTTTTTGCAGCTAGAAGTCGACGAATCCGGCGGGACAAACTATTACGTTCTGGGCAGCAGTCAGCTCCTATCAGTTCCCTACGCCCTTTTTGCGACTCAAGCAGCCACTGCCTTGGACGTAGATGATGCCGACGCCGATCCCGCCAATGAAATTCAAGATTTATGGCTCAATGGCAATGATCTCTCCATCACCCAAGGCAATACGGTGACACTTCCTTCCTTCACCGCAGGCGATGGCATCAGCATCATCAATGGCGAAATCAGCAATCTTAAGCCTTCACTTTGGGAAATTGACAGCAATGTGGTCTTTGTCGATAGCAATCAAGTCGCCATTGGCATTAATGATAGCAGCAGTGTGCCTGATGACAACAAGCTATTTGTCAACGGCAATATTCGCTTGGCTGATGATTCTAGTCTTTTTGGGATAGATCAGATTGTAGGTTTCAATGACATCCGCTTTGCCGCCAATCCTAGCCGCAGCAATGATGTGGTGATCGCCAACAACGGACGAGTAACCTTTGAAGAAGAAGTCGGGATCAATCAGGTCTTTAGCTTCGTTGACCTCAATGTGCGCAATCAGCCCGGCAATTCTACCGTCTTTCAGGTAGAGGATACGACTGGGACGGATCTCTTTGAAGTCGGGCGCGATGGTAATGTAGGGATCAACCAGATCACCAATAATGTAACCCTTCAAGTCCAAAACAAAACTAACGGCACCAATAATATCATCGCCAATTTTGAAAGAGCCAATGGCAATAATGTCCTCCAAATCCAGGACGATGCCGATGTGGTGGTTACGGGTGATTTTTCGGTAACGGGCAACAAAAACTTCATCCTCGATCACCCGCTCGATCCTGCCAACAAAACCCTCACCCACAATGCCGTCGAATCTCCCGATCATGTGACCTACTATCACGGTACCGTCCAACTCGACGCCAATGGCAATGCGGTGGTGAGTCTACCGACTTATTTCGAAGCCCTCAATACTGATTTTCACTATCAGTTGACTTGTATCGGTGGTTTTGCGCAGGTGTATATCGCCGAGGAAATCCAAAACAATCAGTTTAGCATCGCAGGGGGGCAGCCCGGCATGAAGATCTCTTGGCAGGTCAGTGCCAAGCGCAACGATCCTTGGGCCCAAGATCATCCTTATCAAGCCGAGGAGGACAAAGAGCCACAGGATGTAGGCCGCTATTTCTACCCAGAAGGCTACGGCAAAGGACCTGAATATTTACTTGACGGAGGCGAAATCAAAGCAGAAAACGACCAATGAAAAATCACATCATCTGCCTAGTGCTCCTCCTCGCTTCCCTCAGTTTGGGAGCGCAAAATGTGAAACTAACTCCCGAAGTAGTCGCCAGCGCCGGAGATAGTTACACGAGCAACACCCTCAATGTCGATTGGACCTTGGGAGAGATCATGACCGAGACTTTTGACGGATCGATTGTCTTGACGCAAGGCTTTCAGCAGCCCAGTCTCAGCACCACCGCGATTGGCGGTCCAGTGTCCAGCTTTGGCATCGTCAAGGTCTACCCCAATCCTACGAGCAGCAGCCTCTCCATCGAACGCGAAAAGCAAGGAGAATTGCAATTGCTGCTTTTGGATATGCGCGGCAGTGTCATCCAACGCACTTCGACCACTGGCCTACTGCACCAGCTTGACCTTTCTGAGCTACCCAAGGGCATTTATGTCCTACGGATGTCGGACCGCGAGCAAGCGAGCCAAAGCTTCCGGATCGTGAAGCAATAACGATTTTATTTTTATGTAATTAGGGCGGGCTATTCCTGAGAGGGGATGGCCCATTTTTTTGCTGCTGCGCAGAACGCTTATTCACGGTTGCTACCAATCCAATCCATGGAGCTGCATATATGCTAGGCTAGACAATTAAGCGTTCGGCGAAGCCTACACAATAAGCCCCCCTAAGCCCCTGACTCACAATTAAGTAAGCGGTAGTGAGAGCTGTAAATAAATGTGTATATTGATTTAAGGCAAAATGGCCTACATATCAATCACATACCCAAAAACCATGGAAAAAATTCTCATCATTAGTATGGACGACGACTTTGCTTAGGCAGGTCTACACCACCCACAAGCCCTTTTCCCTCAACACCGCAAATATTGCCGCATTATTGCCTGCTTCCAGCTCCCCTAGGCCCGCCTCGGCCCAAAGCGCGCGGAAAGCAGCAAACTTTACTGGGCTCGCTGCCGAAATATGCAGCGAAGGCAATAAGTCATGCAAAAAATAGCCGATCGGAGCGGGTAGCTTCAAGCCCCAAACCTCTTGTTTGAAGTAAAAGTTGAGCTGCACGACCTCTGGAGAGAGTTCATCTAAATCCGCCAAAGGACCGCCCCAAACGACCTGAGCGTTGGCAGAAGGACTAGCATCAGACTCAGCCAAGACTTGCTCGATATAGTCAGGTGCTACCGTCGTCGATGGAACGCTAAAATCAAACCACTCATCGTGAGTAAAATCAAAGCCAATCCCGTGCATATAGTTAAAGAGGGACTTGCGTAGGCCCTTGCTATAGCGTTCGTGTTCGGCGCCGCTCGGGTCATCGTGAAAGCGATCGTTATCGGCAAAACCATCAAAATGCGGCCCGGTCTCAAGCACTCCAAAAGCGGCCGGCTCAAGTCCCACCGGACTATGGGCCGTCATGGCAAACTGATGCCAAAAGGCAGATTGTAGCACCCCTTGCTCAAAAAGCTGACGCACCATCTCCAAGGAGTCGATGGTCTCTTGGGCGGTCTGCGTGGGAAAACCATACATCAAATAAGCATGCACCATGATACCCGCACGCGTAAAAGCGTCGGTTACTCGCGCCACCTGGGCGACGGTAACGCCTTTTTTGATCTTTTGGAGCAATCGGTCCGAAGCGACTTCCAAACCACCTGATATAGCGATGCAGCCGGCGGCCTTGAGCAAGCGACAGAGGTCAGGCGTAAAACGTTTTTCAAAACGAATATTGGTCCACCAAACCACATTGAGCTTGCGACGCAGTATTTCTAGGGCCAAATCTCGCATCAAGGCGGGAGGGGCCGCTTCATCAACAAAGTGAAAACCAATTTCCCCAGTCTCGGCGATGAGCTGTTCGATCCGATCACAGAGGAGGGCAGCATCTACGGGTTCGTAGCGTTGGATGTAGTCCAGGCTGACATCACAAAAGGTACATTTGCCCCAGTAGCAACCATGCGCGAGGGTGAGTTTATTCCAACGCCCATTGCTCCAAAGACTGTGCATGGGATTGGCGATTTCGATCACAGAGAGATAGCGCGATATAGGCAGGCCTGCGTAGTCAGGAGTACCGACTTCCCTTTGGGGAACGTCTCTCTCCTTGGCGCCATTTTTATAACGAACTTGCCCTTCTTCGAGCAAATAAGTACGTTTTAGTGCTGAGACTGAGCGTTCACCGCTAAGGTGCTCTAACAAAAATTGTAGCGGTGCCTCACCATCATCCAAACAGATATAATCAAAGTACTGAAAAACCCGTGGATCGCTCAATCGGCGCAGCTCTGTATTGGGGTAGCCGCCGCCAAAAGCCACTTTGATCTCGGGGAAATGTGCCTTGATATATTGGCCGATTTTAAAGGCGCCAAATAGGTTTCCAGGGAATGGAGCCGATAAACAGAGCAAATCAGGTTGTTCGCGAATCACGAACTGATGCAGGATTTCTTGCAGATATCGCGTCACCAAAGTGTCTGGCTCATGGATAGCCGCCTCCATCTCATCAAAGCTGCTGGCCGCCCGACCCAAGCGTTCCGCGTAGCGGCTAAACCCAAAATGAGGGTCCACGGTCTCCTTGATCAAATCGGCAATATCCTCCAAATAGAGGGTCGCAAAATGCCGTGCCTTATCCATTTGGCCCATCGTCCCAAAGGCCCACTCCATATCATCCAACTGCTCAAAGCGACTGGCCTCTGGGAGATACTTTCGGCCGCAGATCGCATGTGCCAGACTCGGATTTTGATGTTGCAAAAAGTCAATCACCGGATCGATGGTCGCCAAATAATACTCCCGCAACTGATAGATGCGATAACTATTGTCTGAGACCTCCTGATCGCTTTGCTCCAAGGCCGCAAATACCGCTAGCAAACCCGCCTTGCTCAATATCCGCAGCATCACCTCTATACCGAGATCGGCTTGTGCAGACTCATAGCCCAAAGTATTGAGAAAACCTTTGAGATAGGCCGTGGCCGGATAGGGCGTGTTAAGTTGCGTAAATGGAGGTGTGAGCAGAAGAACTTTCAATTGCGGAGACTTTTTGTTCAATTAAGGTAGACAAAACAATATCCCTATGAAACTTTGGATTACCTACTTATGTTGCCTGATTTTGCCATTGATGGGCTGGAGTCAGACGGGCAAGGTACATGACAATCTTAGCCTGAGCAGCAAAATTCTCAAAAGTGAGCGCAATTACGCGATCTACCTACCGCCAGATTATGAGACTTCCGAGCGCTCCTATCCAGTTTTGTATCTGCTGCATGGCGCGACTGACGACCATACGGGCTGGGTCCAGTTTGGCGAGGTCCTCCACCTTACCGACCAAGCCATCCGTGAGGGCAAAGCGACTCCTATGATCATCGTGATGCCCGATGCCGACACCGAAGTGATGGGCTATTTCAACGATTACAAAGATGAATGGCGCTACGAAGACTTCTTTTTTGATGAGTTTATCCCGCATGTAGAGTCCACTTATCGTATCAAGGGTCAGAAGCGTTTTCGCGCGGTAGCGGGTCTTTCGATGGGTGGTGGCGGCTCCTTTATTTATGCTTTGCATCGTCCAGATATGTTTTCTTCGGCTTGCCCGCTGAGTGCCAGTTGTGGTCCGGTCAATCTTGAGGGTATGGAGGGTATCCGTGGTTTTTGGCACCTTGAAGATGCCAATGACAAAGAGCTAAAAACTTATTACGAGCGCTATGCAGTCTTGCCATTGATCGAGGCGGCTTCGGCTGAGGATTTGCGTTCGGTACGCTGGTATATCGACTGCGGGGACGATGATTTTTTGTATGAGGGCAATTCGATGGTGCATATCGCGCTGCGCAAAAAGGAAGTGCCGCATGAGTTTCGTATTCGCGACGGCGCCCACAATTGGACCTATTGGCGAGAGGCATTGCCCGAAGTGCTGCATTTTGTTTCGCAGGCTTTTCATCAGTATTAGAGTTACCGCTGCGCGGAACGCTTCTTTCTAATGGTTGGAGGCTTGCATTGCTGAAGATCTGAATAAAAGGCAGCTGCGTGCTGGTACATTATGTGTTTTGCTTTGCTTCGCAGAACGCTTATCGGTGGCCGCCAAAGATCCGTTTGGAGCGGATTCGAGACAGGTTAGGGCCCGACTTTATATACCAAACAAAAACACTATGGATCTTTCTGAATTTCCCATGCCCAAGGAGGGTTTTGTCGTAACCCACTTTCTCATCGTGCAAGATGCCATTGCTTCTGCAAAATTTTATGGCCACGTTTTTGGAGGCAAGGTATTGCACGAAGGCTATCCTTCTTTTGTCAAATTGGCCAATACCTGGCTGATTCTCAATGGTCCGGGCGGACCGACCGTTGACAAACCCGATTATTATCTTGAGGCCCCAACGCCTGAATCGAGGACCTTTAGGAGTTTTCTCAACCTGAGAGTAGCAGACATACAGCAATGCTATCAGGATTGGAAGGCTAGAGGCGCGGAATTTCTCACCGAGCCCAAAGACATGGGTGCCGAATGGCGCGCCTATATCAAAGATCCCGATGGCTATATCATTGAGGTCGGCCAGATCAAAGATGATCCTCCGGAGACCCTTTCCAATGATTGGGACGGCCAGCCCAAAGCATGATGACTTTTAAGCTTCTGCTACGGTAAAAAAGACTAGCAGCTATGTTCTCGCTTTGAGGACATAGCTGCTAGTCTTATTTTGGGTCTTTTAAGTATAGAAGCCTTCAAGAATCGATCTTCTTATGTCCTTATGGCAGCTTTTATCTATACCAAATACCATTAATCACTCCTCCCATGCCTCGGCAGGACGGGCAAATATGCTCGCATCGGGACGCTCAGCCGTAAAACTCACTTCCCTAAACTCCTTACGCCCTCGCTCTTTGCCGAGGGTTTCGTTTTCGGCATCCCAAACGTAGCTGATCATGGTCTTGGGCACTTGTAGGCCATTGACTGTCTGCCAGGCCGCATAGTGCGCCGCGTTGTAGCGTTCGGCACGGCCGGCATCAAAGTAGGTAACCGAATACAGCAAATAAGTCAGCTGCTTGCTCGCAGGATCAATCATGAGCAAATATTGATCCTTGGAAGCCACTCCGACACCATCGCCAAAAGTTGCTTTGAGTACTTCATATTCTTGGCCTGCGATCGTGCGATTGGGTAGTACGCTGATATTTACGCCTTCGTCTGCCAGCACAAAGGGCATCGCGAAGAAATAAAACTGCAGATTGATCATAAATTCTGGATTCTTGGGCTTGGTCTCCCCTTCCAAAACCTGCCAATAGTTGACCCCATCATATCCCATCGTATAGGCTGAGCCGACGATGCGCTCTTGTCGAGAAATCAAATCCAATAAAAAGGATTCTTGGCGCTCGGGGCTGTATTGAGCCACAAAACTCAAACTACCAAAGCCATCCCAAGTCGCTATGCCTCCGTGGGCCGCAAGCACTGGACTTAGTAAGGGAGAAACTTCCCTCGGCATCTCCTCCAAGATGGGAGCTTCTGCTTCGGCATTCGCCTCTGAGGGCTTGACGTTCGCGCAAGCGACTAAAAATAAAAAAGGTATAATCAGGTATCTCATATCAACTAAACTTTGCAGGGCGCAAGATGGTTGTGGCAAAGCTAGTAGATTGGTCTTTAAGATGACAATGCGGGAGTCAGGAGGGGGGTGAAAATTGAGAAATCGAAAGCAAGGGGAGCCTTAATCTTATGGATTTCCGCCTCGCAGAACGCCTTGCTACGAACGATTTCCGGGATCTTTTTATGCATCACCGCTGCGCGGAACGCTGATAATCGTTCTGCGAAGCAAAACACCTTAGCTTGACGCTGATCCCTAAGCTTCCGGAGCTAGAGCAAATCGTCCCTTACAACAATCGCTTCCTAATCTCATCCACATAAGAGCGACTAACCCGTACGCTATCGCCATTGCTCATGCGGATGTCATAAGACGAGGGATATTTTTCGATCTCCTGCACATGCTTCAGAGAGATAATCGACGATCGATGCACCCGCACAAATTGCTTGGGATTGAGTTTTTGCTCCAAGGCACCGAGCCCATAGGAACTGAGATGTCGCTTTTCGGCCGTAACGAGCCAAGTGTAATCCTTTTCGGCTTCTAACCAAATGATATCATTGGCTTCGATGGCCAACAATTTATTGCCACTCTGCACAAACAGCTTCCCACTATAATCCTCTTCCTGACTCTCAGGTTTGAGGCTTTCGGCGAGGCGCTGCAATTGGTCCATGAGCGGAGCCGCTTGAGCCTCTAAACGACCAACCGCTTTGGCAAAACGTTCTCTCGTATAGGGCTTGAGTAGATAATCGACGGCATTGATCTCAAAAGCATCGAGTGCATATTGGTCATAGGCAGTGCTAAAGATGATCAGCGGTACTTCATCTAAGCGTTCGAGCACTTCGAAGCCTGTCATGCCTGGCATCTGCACGTCCATAAAGACCAAATCCGGTCTAAATTCATTGATTAGGCGGAGGGCGTCCACCCCATTGTTGCATTCGCCAACGATGACAAGCTCAGGGTACTCACCCAAATACTGACGCACCAAGGTCCGAGCTGGGGCTTCGTCATCTACGATGATTACTTTTTTCATGCTAATACCGGACTAGAAACAGGTTTGGGCAGCTTGAACATCACACGAGTACCATGCGGTAAGGAAGGCGTTACTTCCAAAGGACGACCATACAGTCGATCCAACATCATGCGCGTATTGACGAGTCCGACGCCTGTGCCTACGGTGTCAGCATTGGGTTTGAAGCCTACCCCATCATCCGTGATACTGATTTCCATCTCTTCGCCAAGGTCGATAGCGCTGATTTTGACCGTCCCGCCCTCTATTCGGGGCGAGATGCCATGCTTGATAGCGTTTTCGACCAATGGTTGCAACAACATGGGCGGGATCGGGATATCCAATAGCGCCTGATCGATTTGTAGATCTATTGATAAGCGTTCCTCGAAGCGGGCCTGCTCCAACTCCAAATAGCTCAAGATAAAATCTAACTCATCACGCAAAGGCACGGTTACCACCTTGGAGGCCTTGAGTTGGTAGCGAAACAAATCCGATAGCTTGGCGATCAGTTCGCGGGTATGCTCACTTTCGGCGGGGATGGAAGCGTTGATGGTATTGAATACATTGTAGAGAAAATGCGGATTGAGCTGCGCTTTGAGGGCTGTCAGTTCGGAGCGGAGAGCAATTTCTCGTAGTTCTAAGGCACGTTTTTCCTGCTCCGCAGAACGCTGAAACTCATCATAAATATGAAAGATGGCAAACTGCAGGATATAAAATAGCATCGGGATGTAGATATCCCAGCCGATCCCAGTACCGCCCAAATGCCCAATATCGATGGCATCACAAATCAGGTAATAAGTCTTGATCCAAGCGCCAATCCAAAGCGGCATCATCAGCAAATGAGTCAAATAACGCTGCCAGGTAGGGCGATAGCGCATGCGCCGAAAAATCAACCACCAAACGGGTACCGTATATAGTCCCTTGATCGCATAGTCCAAAAAGGAGCGATCGAGCGTATTGGCGAGGACATCTCCGGCGGTATATTGCAAGGCCAAGCCATAAGCTGCCGCACAAAAAACATACATCCCAACAAGCCCAATAGGGGCACTATATTTTTGCCAGAATGTCTTCTGAGGAGGAGCAGTTTCAGTATACATAACTATTGTGCTGGAGTTAACGAATAAGCTTTTCAAATCGGCCTAACCAAGACCAATCATTGCTTTCAACATTTTTGAGGTAGATCGCCACTGTCTCAGTATCAAGATAACGAACAAAACTGGTTTGTACGCCAGCCCAACCGCCCCAATGCCAGGCTTTTTTGCGCTTTGGGTCCAAATAGATGCCAAATCCATATTCAGAAAGGCTACCATCAGGCAAAACTGCGGGCGTATAGGCCACGGCCATCTGCTCGGCTGTCAGGAGGCGGTTTTCACGCAAGGCCTGCTCCCAAAGAACCAAATCGGGTCCAGTCGAAACGATCGAGCCATCGCCTTCGATGCCGCTGGCTGCGGCTACCATTGGATATTCAGTCCCTCCCCAAGCCTCTTTATAGCTTTTGCGGCTCGCATCATACGCCATCGGCAGGGCATAGTTGTCAATTTGCTCACTTTTAGACCAGCGCGTAGTGTAGGATCGTGTTTGGCTCATCTGTAGGGGTTCAAATATTTGCGCATGCAGGAAGGCCTCATAAGTTTGCTGAGAGACATTTTTGATGATCTCCGCCAGCAAGACATAATTGATATTGGCGTATTTAAATTGACTACCCGCGGGGAAGCGAAGTGCTGGCTGCTTTGTGCGATAATAGGCTAGGACATCTGCATTGCTAGCGATTTGTGCAGGATCCCAGTCTTCGGCAAAAGAGAGATAATCGACTAAACCCGAGCGCTGTTGCAAAAGGTAACGGATCGTAATCTCAGGATAAGGAAAGTCCTCGATATACTCAGCCACAGGATCGTCATAGTCCAACTGGTCCTGCCCTTCTAAAAGCATAATGCCCATGGCGGTAAACTGCTTACTTACCGAAGCCAATTCAAAGACGCTACTGTCATTGAGGGGCTGTGTTTGGGCGACATCGGCATAGCCAAAGGAACCTTGATAGACAATTTCGCCGGAGCGCGCGACAATAACATTGCCATTGAAGGCCTGCCGCTGATGGAGTTCCTCGAAGAGGCTATCGAGTTTGTCAGTACGAATCTGGCCTTGAGGGGCAATCACAAAGCCTACACTAAAGAGGCATAAGAGGATGAGAAAAGCTTTCATGATAGATTATGTTTGGGTTTACTGCTGCGCAGAACGCTTATCTCTAAACCGTCTAGAGAAAAGTCGCTGCCTGCTCGCGATCGGAGGATAAACGTTCTGCGAAGCAGCTAAATAATGGATGTCTTTCTTCCGAGCCTCCAAATAAGTTTCCCCTTTTCTTTTTTCTGCGTCTCAATCGACGAACGCTAATATCCTCCGATGAACGACAAATGTGTTCATTCATCGAGAATATCAGGGCATTGGTCTAATTGCAAATAAAAGCATACCGACTTGCAGCTAGTTTTGATCGTCTTTCCTCCGCTTTCCTTTCTTACTCTCAATCAACAATTGTTATGAAACGCATCTACCTTTTTCTCTTTGCTCTCTTGCCCATGCTGGCCATGCAAGCCCAAGAGATGGGACGTATCCAAGGCCGTGTGGCCGACCCGGCAGGTAATCCGGTAGCCTTTGCTACCGTAATAGCATATGCAAATAGCGACTCCTCTATCGTCAAAACTGGTTTCACCACCGAACAAGGCAAATACATCTTGGCACCTTTGACCGCGGGAAAATATTTCCTTCAAATCCAATTTGCAGGCCTCGCTACTTACGAAAGTGAAAGCATCTCTCTCGCAAGCGGACAAGTCCTAGATATCGACGACATCCAAATGCAGGAGCCAGAAGCAGAGCTAGACGCGGTACAGATCACCGCCAACAAAGCCATGGTCGAAGTACAACCCGACAAAACCGTATTTAATGTAGCCGGTACCGCCAATGCCATCGGAGAAAACGCCTATGAACTCCTACGCAAAGCCCCCGGCGTGATCGTCGACAACAATGACAACATCATCTTGATGGGCAAAAGCGGCGTTCGCATCTATATCGATGGTAAGCCTTCCCCGCTTTCGGTCGCTGACCTTGCTTCTATGCTCAAAGGGATGCAGTCCGACCAGATCGAATCGATCGAGATCATCACCAATCCATCGGCTCGTTTTGATGCCGAAGGCAATGCCGGCATCATCAATATCAAACTCAAAAAGGACCAGAGTCTCGGCACCAATGGCAGTGTGAGCCTAGGCTATGCCATCGGCCGCTATAGCAAATACAATGGGTCGGTCAACTTCAACAATCGCAGCAAGCACGTCAATGTCTTTGGCAACTACAGTGGCTATGTCGGGCGTACTTATAGCTTTACCGATTTTTTCCGGATCCAAAGCGGTACTAATTACGACCAGCATTCGGACCGTCTCAATGATGGCTTGAATCACAATCTCAAATTTGGTGCGGACGTATTTCTCAGCAAAAAGAGCACCCTAGGCGTCCTGGTCAATGGCTTTGTCTCTAATAATGAAACTAATATCGAAAGCATCACGGCCATCACCAGCAATCCAAGCGATGAGGCCATCTCTAGCCTCGTCGGCCTCAACAACGACACGCGCAACAATCAAAACCTCAATTTCAACCTCAATTATGGCTACAAAGGCGATGATGGTAGTACCTGGAATTTAGATGCTGATTATGGGCAGTTTCGGTTTGAAAGTGAGAGTTTGCAGCCCAATTATTTTATTTCCCCCGCGGGGAACGATACGCTCGCTTCCAACATCTTTCGTACGATTGCCCCCACCGATATTGATATCTATTCCTTCAAAGCGGATCATGAGCGCAATCTCGCGGGTGGCAAACTAAGCGCTGGTATCAAGCTGGCTTTCATCGAGACAGACAATACCTTTAGTTTCTTTGATCAAGTCGATGGCATGGACACCCTCAATCTCAATCGTAGCAACCAGTTTATTTACGAAGAAAATATCAACGCTGCTTATGCAACTTATTCTCGTCAGATTGAGAAATGGAACCTACAGTTAGGTCTGCGTGCTGAGCAAACCCGCACCCTAGGCAAATTGATCAGTGCCCAATCAACCGAATTGGATAGTGTAGATCGTCAGTACCTCAATCTGTTTCCAACTGCGGGTATTACTTACTCGCCTAGTCAAAAGCATAGCTATCGTTTGAACTTTAGTCGCCGGATCGATCGCCCACGTTATCAAGACCTCAACCCATTTATCAATCAGTTAGATCAGTTGACCTTCAACCGTGGCAATCCATTCTTACGCCCACAGTTCACCAACAATCTCCAGTTTACCTATACCTACCAGTATCGTTACAGCGCCAGTATATCGTACAGTTTGACGGATGATTTCTTCACTCAGATCACTGACACCCTCAATGGCCAAGCCTCATTCATTACGCAGGAAAACCTCTCTACTCGTCAGGTCATCAGCGCCAACATCAGCGCGCCTTTGCCGATCACCAAGTGGTGGAGCTCTTATACCAACCTAAGTGTCAACAACACCCAAAATAGCGGTGATTTCAACCTTGAAGGAGAAACCGGCAAAGAGATCGACATCAATCGTACCACCTTCAATATCTACCAACAACATACCTTCAGCTTACCCAAAGGTATTTCTCTAGAGTTGAGTGGTTTTTACAATTCACCTTCGATTTGGGGTGCCAACTATCTCACACGTGAGTTTTGGGCCGTCAATGCTGGCGCGCAAATGCGTCTCTTTGATAATCGTGCCGTGCTCAAGGTTTCGGTGAGCGACCTCTTTTACAGCATGCAGTGGCAAGGCACCCAAGAGTTTGGAGGTCTATACTTCGATGCCAGTGGGGGATGGGAGAGCCGTCAATTTAAAGTCAACTTGACTTACAACTTTGGCAACCAAAAAGTAAAAGCTTCTCGCCGTCGCAAGACCGGTCTCCAAGATGAGTCTAAGCGCGCAAGCGGTGGTGGCAGTGGGCCCGGAAATTAAGTCTCAAGTAGGTAATATAAAGAGGAAGAAAAATCGATCGGTATGAAGCGAAAAGGTTATTTCTCTTAATACTAACAACTGCTGATCGCTATCGAGATGCGATTGTCTCTATCCTTGAATTGATTCATATACCTATATACTAAGCAAGGCCGTGATTTATCGCGGCCTTCTTCTTTTTTTACTGCTTCGCAGAACGCATTTCAACAGCGTCCTGAGTATAGTGACGCTCTATGTTCCAACTACTTTTTAATTTCTACTCAGTACTTTACAACTCCAGCCTTAGATAAGAGCGGCAAGCTCCGCGACAGTCTGCTCATCGGGACCACCATGCCCTTCGAAAAGGATATAGCCTGCTTCGTCGAGCAAATAGACATGGGCGTCTGCATAGCTTTCCAACTGGAGGAGCTTTTTATACTGTCTCTTATCGCCATAAAAGCAAGAGACGGTACTATGCTTTTCGACTGGAAGCTCAGCCCGCATACTACTATCGATCCAATTTCTCGCTAGCCGAAAACGCCCCGTCATCAAGGGGATCTCGTGGGCAATTAGCGCTTGGGCTTTCCAGTGATCTTCCCATAGGCCAAATCATAGCAGCAGAGCCGACATAAAAAAAACGGAGCCAACCCTCGTTGACCCCGTTTTTTATCAATTTCTTAGTGCCTAAGCACTAGCAGATTTTTGTTTGGCGGCTGCCTCTCTTTTGGCAGCGGCTTTGGTAGCTTTGTCCGGAAAGACACGTGGTACAACGAACAGAGCAACGAGCACGATTACAAGAACAGATACTGTTATTACGGCAGTGATCATAATTTCAATGGTTTATAGGTTTGGTTGGAGTGTAGTCCTTTAAAAACGAAAAAACTGCGCAAAAAGAGCACAATCCTTTCGGTATCAAAACGATTGTCTCTTAATCATATTACAAAAATTGCCCTTTTTAATCAAGACTTTTAGCGCTGCAATTTGCGAC
>JBCAWW010000032.1:0-15122 GCA_038534415.1 Bacteroidota bacterium
TTTTCAAGCGCCAGTTTTCCACTTAAGCTTCCAGCTGGAACGTTTTGATTTTTCTTTATTCGCCACAAGGCCATTACCATCGCTGCTACATCGGCAAACAACATGCTCGCAAGTAGTAAGTGTAAGGGTTGTAGGACCTTGGGCAATCCCAAATGGTGCATTCCTAGCCCCATCAAAATCTCTGTCCCGACCAACGCTAGCGCAAGAATGCCTAGGTTTTTGAGGAGAGAAGAACTTTCCCAGATTGCTTTGAGCTGCCATCCCACTATCGCCATTACCAGCACCACGGCATAGTAAAAGAATTTGTGATAGGTGTAGCTCATGCCGAGTTGTGAGAGCCAATTTGTTCGTTCGGCTTCGCCGAACGCTTTGGCGACTTCATCAACGCCTTCTCGTACTTGAGTTCCTAGCAGTAATTGAACTAAGATCACAACTAGCGCAAACCCCATCAAAGCAAGCGCCCTATTGTCAATCGTCGCCATACTTTTGCTCATCTTCTGCCAACGCTTAGGGTAAGATAAGAGCGCCCCCCCCATAAAAGCAGCGAGCACAATTAAAGCCATGAACATATGCAGGGTGATCGTACCTACTTGCAGATCTGTACGAACGACATAGGCACCGAGGCCACCTTGCAATATGACTAAGATTAGTCCTGCTAGGCTCCATCGAAAAACCGAGGGTAGCGTTCTGCGAAGCGGTAAAGCAAAAAGAACTGTCAAGATCCCCAGGAAACCGATGATCACACCTAAGAGTCGGTTGAGATATTCAATCCAAGTTTTGGTGGCTTCAAAATCAGCAATCTCTTTACCAGCTACTGCAAAGCGAACTTTATAATCTGCTGGTAATTGCGAGATGTCTGTAGGAGGCACCCATTGTCCAAAGCATTGTGGCCAATCAGGGCATCCCATTCCAGATCCCGTCATTCTCACTAAGCCTCCCACCAGGATCAAAAAGAGAACGGCGCCAACCGTTGTCCATGCGATTTTTTGGTATCGCCTAACGATTTGCGCCGTTCTGTTATCAATATTTGTCAATTACGATTCGGTATTCGTCGTATCGTCAATCACTTCGTTTTCGACTGGAATGCTTGGCTGCTGTGGCTCAGGCATAGTAGCAGGACGCGGGAATCCTTCCTCGTACTCTACTTCTTCATCTGGAATGTGCTGAGGAAGATAATCCTTCTTCACACCTGGCTTACTGTAATCATATGGCCAACGGTAAACCTTTGGAATTGCTCCAGGCCAGTTACCGTGTCCAGGATTGATGGGTGTAGTCCATTCTAGTGTATTGGCCTCCCAAGGATTGGCAGAAGCTTTCTTACCGCGGAAAATACTGTAGAAGAAGTTCCAAAGGAAGATCACCTGTCCGATACCACCGATCAAAGCGGATACGGTAATGAACTTACTGATGTCGCCAAACTGAGACATGAAGTCAAAAGCAGTGTAAGCGTAGTAATGGCGAGAAACCCCTCCTAGTCCCATAAAGTGCATCGGGAAGAATACACAGAATAGAGCGACAAATGTAAGCCAGAAGTGAATGTATCCTAAGCGAGGGTTCATCATCCGACCAAACATCTTCGGGAACCACTGATAAACACCAGCAAAGAATCCAAAGGCGGAGGCACTACCCATCACCAGGTGGAAGTGAGCCGTTACGAAATAAGTATCGTGCAGTGGAATATCTAGGGCCGCATTACCGAGGAAGATACCTGTGATACCTCCAATGATAAAGAGCGATACTAGACCGATTGCAAAGAGCATCGGGGTGGTAAATCGAATGTTACCTTTCCACAGAGTGGTTATATAGTTAAAGGCCTTAATCGCTGATGGGACCGCAATGACCAGCGTAAAGAACATGAAAATCGTTCCGAGAAACGGATTCATACCCGTTACAAACATGTGGTGCGCCCATACGATAAAGGAGAGAATCGCAATCGCTACCATGGAGAGGATCATCGCCTTATAACCAAAGATCGGCTTACGAGCGTGTACTGAGATTACCTCAGATGAAATCCCCAATGCAGGTAGGAGAACGATATATACTTCAGGGTGGCCGAGGAACCAGAATAAGTGCTGGAACAAGATTGGGCTACCGCCTTGATAGTGGAGTAGCTCACCCCCAATGTAAATGTCAGATAGATAAAAGCTTGTACCAAAGCTACGGTCAAAGATCAGAAGCAATGCTGCTGAGAAGAGTACTGGGAAAGAAAGTACCCCGATGATGGCCGTGAGGAAGAAAGCCCAAATCGTCAAAGGCATGCGATCGAGGGTCATCCCTTCGGTACGAAGATTCAATACTGTAGTGATATAGTTGATACCCCCAAGCAGAGAAGAGGCGATAAACAGGGCCATCGCCACTAACCAAAGGGTCATCCCGGTACCTGAGCCAGAAATCGCTTGCGGTAATGCACTAAGAGGAGGGTAAATCGTCCAACCACCTGCTGCAGGCCCCGACTCTACAAAGAGTGATACAATCATGATCACACTGGAAACAAAGAAGAACCAGTAAGAAAGCATGTTCATAAAACCGGAAGCCATATCTCGAGCTCCTAATTGTAGCGGGATCAAAAAATTACTGAAGGTTCCACTCAGACCGGCAGTCAATACAAAGAATACCATAAAGGTACCGTGCATAGTTACCAATGCGAGGTAAAATTCAGGACTAATCTGGCCTCCTGGTGCCCATTTTGATCCTAGCAGGATCTCCAAGAACGCAAATTGCGTATCAGGGAAGGCCAACTGTAGGCGGAATAAAAGGGACATCCCGATGCCGAGGATTGCCATTACAATACCGGTAATCAGGAATTGCTTGGCGATCACTTTGTGATCTAGACTGAACACGTAGTTCGTCCAGAAATTTCCGTGATGATGATGATGGTCGTGCCCCTCAGCGTGAGCAGCCATATCATCGTGAAAATCGCTAGTTTGCGCTTTGATTGCGTCAGACATATTCTAAGTTTCCTTTGATCACTAATTATTGTTCATACTGATCTCGACCTCTTCGTCTTCGACATCAGCTACTTTTTCTTCTGTTTCTTCCTCAATCTCCGTGGCAGTACTGCTTTGGGGCTGAGTTGATTTCCAGATAGAATAGAAAGGACGTTGAGAAGCAAGCCATTCGGCATACTCATCCATCTCTACAATGCGCACGATACGTCGCATGTTGTAGTGGCTACCGCCGCAGATTTGCTGGCAAGACATTTCAAAGTCGAAATCTTCATTGCCTGTCCTTTCGCGCCATTCTTCCGTAGTAAATAGAGGAGTAAAGGTGAAGGAAGTTCTCATTCCCGGTACTGCATCCATTTTTACTCTGAAGTGTGCTAGAGTCATACTATGGAGCACATCCTTAGACTTGATCCATACCTTGATAGGGAGTCCCTTTGGGAGAACGATATCTCCTGCGGTACCATCGATAATCAAATCATCTTGGCTGTTGCGTTGACGTAGGTCTAGTCCGTACTGGTTGATCCCATCGATATAAGCAACATTGGCTTTACCAAACTTAAGGTCAGCTCCCGGATAGCGGGCCGTCCAACGAAACTGTTCCCCCTGCATTTCGATCTCAATGGCATCCTCTGGCATTTCAGACATCATAGTCTCATCCCAAACAAAGTAACCTTGGATTACCAAGACTGCCATTACGACCGCCGGTACGAGGGTCCAAATAACCTCCAATTTATTGTTGTGAGGATAAAACAATGCTTTGGTGCCTTCACGATAGCGATAACGCCAAGCAAAGTAAAAGAGTAATGTTCCTGTAACTACTACTACAAATACTGAAACAATGGTGGTGGCCCACATCATGTCGTCAATATCCTGACCGTGTTTGGATGCAGCTTCCTGCATAAACATCATACGGTCGCCGTAGTAAATAGAAGATCCAAATCCGAGCACCATCAAGGCAATCCAGAATAAGAGGAACAAATTTGCATTTACCTTATTGGCATCCCAATTCTCAAAAGGATCGATTTCTTTTAAACGAAATACCAAATAGAGGTTGATACTAACGAGGACAAAATTGGCCGCGAGGAGTATCTGTGCTATGCTAATGATTGATGAAAAATCCATATGCTTTATCTATGGGTCGGCCTTGAAAGCCTATCGTTAGATATAACTGCTAAGCTGATATATTGTTAAAAATAAATATATATTTTTTTCTATACAGGCCCAGTACTATGATGAAGGCTTTCTTCTAAGTATGGATGGTTTGTCGGTACTAGATTAGAACGACTCAATGTTCTAAAGACAACGGCAATAAATATCCCTGCGAATAGCATGAAAGAACCTAATTCGAGGAAGCCAATGCCAGCAAACTGATTGACAGCACCAGGCATAATCATCAAGAAGAGATCGTGCCAGTGTCCATATAGAAGGATGATCCCTACGGGAACGTATATCTCAGGGCGACGCTTGGCGTTACGAGTCATCAAGGCAACGAATGGAATGATAAAGTTGACCAATACGTTGAAGTAGAACATCGGTGCGTAACCTAGGTAGGTCGCATCGTGAACACGGTAACGAGTAACGTAGTAAGCACCTTCTTCCGGAATATTGGAGTACCAGATCAATAGATACTGAGCTACCCAGATATATCCCCAGAATACGGAGAATCCAAAAGTATACTTACCTAAGTCGTGTAGGTGAGAGTCGTTGACATAGGACATATAGCCATACTTCTTTGCTACAAGTACAATAAAGTACATCGTAACCAAGGCCGATAGCATAGAACCTGCGAAGACGTAAACCATGAAAATGGTACTAAACCAGTGTGGTTCGAGGGACTTGATCCAGTCTACAGCAAAGAAGCTGTAAGACAAAGCAAAAAGGATAATGTAGATCGCAGCGATAGTAGTGTTGCGTCTAAATATCCAAGTTGGACGATTTTGGTCCCAGTTGGTTAGATTATCTTCTTTCTGAGATAGGTTACGTAGCCAGAAAGCGGCACCGATCCAGATTGCGAAGAAGATGATATTACGGACGATAAAGAATCCTTGATTTAGGTAACCCGCCTTTTTAGAGATAATAGCATCTGTACCATAGGCCCAGTCATATAGATCTGGCAAGAATAGGAACAGAACTGCTAGTCCAATCACACCTACAGGTAGGTAACTAGAAATTGCCTCAGGAATCCTTCTGATAGCAACATGCCACCCTGCATTACCAATAGTGTGGATAGTAAGGAAAAAGAGAGCTCCTAGTGTGAGGGTGATAAAGTAGACTGAGTTTAGCAATATGTTTGCGAGCAAACGAGTGCCTTTTGTGATAGGACGATCATGAGCAGACTTTTCATGTCCATGCCCATCACCGTGATCAGCTGCTGGTTCGTCAGCAACAGAATGAATATCGGTAGGGATTTGCTGAGCTGGTGCTTCGATCACACTATGCTCATCATGATGACCGCCACCGTGGTGTACGCGCCCGGGAGGATCTGGCATAACGAAGAAGCCGATCAGGGCCAGTACCAATCCTACTCCAATCAGGAGATAGGCAACATTTGCGACTTTGCTAAAATCAAAGCGCTCGTTGATCTCGGTTGTATGATGTGAATTCGCCAATGGTATCTCTGGTTAATCGGTTAAACTATTCGCTTTGCTTTTGAAATTCCTGCACGTAGCAGATGACCATCCAGCGCTCCTGAGGAGTAAGCTGAGAGGCATATGAACCCATCACTCCTTTACCATAGGTAATCGAGTGATACATTTGTCCTTCTGATAGGTTTTTCAACCCTACACCAGTAGCAGACTTATAAGATGGGACAACGGCAAACTTACCAGAAGTAGGTAGGTAGCCTTTGCCATCACCATTTTCACCGTGGCAAACTGAGCACATAATGGTGTAGAGTTCTTTACCTTTTTGGTAAGTCGCCTCATCACAATTAAAACCACTAGTAGTATCGGGATCCTCTAGTGGAGAGAATACACTAGTAGCAGCGGCAGTATAGCCTTCGGGAGTATTGGGAAGTGCATAAGGTTCGAAAGCCTCTGCACGGTACCATGATTCTTCACGGGGAATCGTTCCCTCAGGGGGAAGGAAAGAAGAAAGACCTTGAGGCGCGTCCTCTGGTTGACCCTCTGGGCTATATTTTACCATCGCATCTGGATCTTCCTCAGAAACAGTCTGAGAATATGGCTCCAATGGGATAGAATAAAACATATTAGGAGCGTACTCGAAGTTGCGCTGAGATTTATCTGTCCAACAGCCTGTGAGACTCAGTGCAATTACTGAGACAACTAGCGCTAGGCTGAATGAGGTATTTATGTTTGTTCCTTTCATGAGTCTTGCGTTAGATAGTGGCTTCTTTTTCAGAAACTTCATAAGCGCCAGTAGTATTGAAGACTTCACGGATGGCCGCTTCTTCTTCTCCTACTTTTTCTTTGTCGATCACGACGACAAAGACGTCATCGGTCTGGCGTTCATCGAAGATGCGAGCCTTACGACCCGGCCAGTGTCTTGCCACCGCAAAGAAGGTAAAGACCATACCGTGAGCAGCAAATAGTACGGTAAGCTCAAAAGTAATCGGCACGAAGTCAGGCCAAGCCAAAGAAGGCTTACCCCCGATATTCATCGGCCAAATCACTCCATAAATAGCTCCCATCAATAGTAGCGCGTTAGCAAAGCCTAGCAAGCCATAGATAAATGAGGCAATAGAGAGGCGAGTACGCTTAATATTGAGATAAGGCTCAATACCGTGTATCGGAAAGGGAGAGAATACGTCAACAACAGGCACTCCTTGGTCCTTGAGCTTGCCAAGACCGTCTAGCAGCGCGTCTGTATTCCAATATTTCCCTAGCAAATAATTCTTTTCCATTATTCTTAATGCTTCAGTCTTCGTGTGTGGTTTCCTTAGGCGTTTACAACAGGGGCTTCTTCAACGCCCAGGTTCTCAGGTTTCTTCGGGTGATGCAATAAGGTTTTCACCTCAAACATATTGACCACCGGCACATACTTAGAGAAGAGGAGGAACAAGAACATGAAGAGTCCAAAGGTTCCGGCAAAGATGCCAACCTCAACCATAGTCGGAGTATAGTCCGCCCAACTTGAAGGCAAGAAGTCGCGGTGTAGAGAAGTAACGATAATCACGAATCGCTCAAACCACATCCCGATATTGACAAAGATGGAGATGATAAAGGTGATGGCCATATTGGTCCGAATTTTACGGAACCAGAATAGCTGAGGCGTGATAACGTTACAAGTAAACATGATCCAGTAGGCCCAAGCATAAGGACCGAAGGCACGGTTGATGAAGATGTAACGCTCCCAAAGATTACCTGAGTAATAGGCAATAAACAACTCAGTCGTATAAGCCAATCCCACGAGAGAGCCCGTTGCAATTACAATCTTTGCAATCGACTCCATGTGATCCATCGTGATATAATTTTCGAGCTTGTACACCTTACGAGTAACAATCATCAAAGTCTGAACCATTCCGAATCCAGAGAAGATCGCTCCTGCTACGAAATAAGGAGGGAAGATCGTCGTGTGCCATCCTGGAAGTACTGAGGTCGCAAAGTCCATACTTACAATGGAGTGTACCGAAAGTACCAGCGGCGTAGCCAAACCAGAAAGGATCAAAGAAACGATCTCAAAACGAGACCAGTTACGAGATGAACCATCCCAACCAAAGGCGAGTGAGCCATAGATGGTAGAGGCTAGTTTTTTACCCTTGCGGGCAAAACGATCTCTCAATGTGGCAAAATCAGGAATCATCCCTAGATACCAGAATACAAGCGATACGGTCAAGTATGTCGTGATCGCAAATACGTCCCACATCAAAGGAGAGTTGAAATTTACCCAAAGCGAACCACGTGTGTTCGGGATAGGTGCGAAGTAAAATGCGTTCCAAGGTCGTCCCATGTGAATCAAGGGAAACAAGGCCGCACATAATACCGCAAAAATTGTCATCGCTTCCGATGCGCGGTTGATGGAGTTACGCCAAGGCTGACGGAACAATAAAAGGACCGCAGAAATCAAGGTTCCCGCGTGACCAATACCAACCCAAAATACAAAGTTGGTAATGTCAAAGGCCCAGCCAACAGTGGTATTGAGGCCCCACTCACCGATACCAGACCAGAAGGTCAGGCCGATCAGCGCAAAACCTAAGAGCATCACCGCTCCAGAGAAAGCCGTAGCTCCCAACCAGAGTAGGTTGATCTTAGACTCAATCGGACGCGCAATGTCGTTGGTGATTTGAGCATAAGTGTCCGTATTGGTTACCCATTTTTGCCGTATGGGTGAGATAACGTGGCTCATATAATCAGAGATTGATGGATCAGTTTCTAATGCTAATTAGGCTTTGTTGTAATCTTTCACGGCAGCCAATTCAGCCGCTTTTTGTTCTGTCTCAGCTTTGTCGCGGTTTTTCACGATCGCTTGGTACTTGATAGAAGGGATGGTTTTGATCTCTTCTAGCGCAGTATAAGAGCGATCTTCGCGGAACAAACGAGATACTTCGCTATTTGGATCGTTGAAGTCTCCAAATACAATCGCACCTGTTGGGCAGGACTGCTGACAAGCAGTTTGTACCATGCCATCTTTGGGCTTAGCAAATGTATCGTTAGCGTTGATTTTCGCTTTCAACTTAGCATCCTGCAAACGCTGGACACAGAAAGAACATTTTTCCATTACCCCACGGAAGCGAACCGTAACGTCTGGATTAAGCACCAACTTACCAAGTGTACTTTGAGATGGGTTGATATCAGCCATCTTCTCGTCATTGGTATAGTTGAACCAGTTGAAGCGACGAACTTTATAAGGACAGTTGTTGGCACAGTAACGTGTACCGACACAACGGTTATAAGTCATTTGGTTGAGTCCCTCATTACTGTGGATAGTCGCGAGTACCGGACATACCGTTTCACAAGGTGCATTATCACAGTGCTGACAAAGCATCGGCTGGAAAGCCACATCTGGATTGTCAAAATCACCGCTATAGTAGCGATCCATACGCAACCAGTGCATATTACGGCGGTTGCGAGATTCAGCTTTACCTACAACTGGAACGTTGTTTTCGGCATGACAACTCACGATACAAGCGTTACAACCTGTACACTTATTGAGGTCAATCGCCATTTTCCAGTGGATGTTGCGACTGGTTTCGGGATCTTCAAAGTAAGAATCCCAAAGCGTAACGAGGTGTTGTTTTAGTTCGTTACGTTCCGCAACGCGGCCATTCTTATAAGCACCATTGTTATACTCATAAGAGGTAGTCGCCTCAACGATCGCTTCAGAACGGTCATAATCGTTGCCAAAGCGCTCTCCTTTTTCTATATCGTATAAATAGTTATAGGTCTGAGTAAAGGCGAGTTTATACTTGAGGGAGGTTTTTGTGATTGTCGCGCCAGGAGCAGAGTATTTGACAGCATTGTTATTGAGGCTGGCCATGCCGAACGCGTTGACACCACCGACTTTGCGGCTACCAACAGTTTCACCATTACCGGCATCTGCTACCTTGCCAGCTTCTTCACGCCCATATCCAAGTTGAACCCCTAAGGTGCCAAGTGCTTGGCCTGCCTGTACCACAACGGGGAGAGAAACCGTGGCGCCATTGACGCTTAGTTCAACGATATCGTTGTTGCTTAGGCCTAATTCTTTTGCATTTGAATAAGGTACCGTCAGTACCTGATCCCAACATACTTTGGTGATGCTATCTGGTAATTCTTGCAACCAAGGGTTATTGGCTTGCTTACCGTCCATCAGCTGAGTAGTCGGATATAAGATCAATTCAAAGCTTCCTTCTGCTCCACCTTGTGGGCGAAGGCTAGTAGCCATGCTTGCTAGCGCGTTGCCATCCATTTGGTAAGTAGGAGCGACTGTGTTACCAGCAGTTTCAACTACTCCTTCACGTAGGCTTTGGTTCCAGAAATTGGTGAATGTACCGTTTCCGTTATATAGATTTTCGTTCCAATAAGCCTTCATATAATCTCCCCAAGAAGTTGAGCTTCCCATCCAACTAAGGAATGAAGCCTGTGCTTGGCGAGTATTGAAGATTGGATAGATAGTAGGCTGGACGATAGAATAGCTCTGACCATTTTGTTGGACATCGCTCCAAGACTCTAAGTAGCTGCTATCTGGGCAGATATACTGGCAAAGCTTAGCAGTTTCATCAGCTTTAGTAGCCGTAGAGATACTAAGTCCGACTTTTGAAAGCCCATCCATGATTGCTTGTGCAAAGGGAGAGTCATAAACGGGGTTCGCGCCGTAAAAAATTACTGCGTCGATTTCACCAGCTCCCATCTGACGAACCAAGTTGGCCATGGCAGCATCATCACCTTGCTTATAGTAAGCAGGATTTGTGATGTCAAGTGTGGTGCCATAAGCACCGATCATTTGGTTGATACCCGCAACTAGCGCCTGCATGGCGACATCGTTAGTACCACAAACCAAAAGCCCCTTACTGCCAGCAGCGATCAATTCGCTTGCTGCCTTATCTAGTCCATTGCCAGCAACATTAAATGCGCTAACACCAGGAATCTGAGGTGAGCCTAGCTGACCAGCAACTTTGTTATATAGATTTAATAGTGCCGCTCCTTCTTGTGAAGGCTTGATAGGAAAGCGCATATCTGCTTTTGCACCCGTGGTGCTAAGTACGCTTTCAAACTGCAAGTGGCGAGACATTTTCTTGTCTGGACCGCGATTGACAACATACTGTGAAGCATATTCAACTGGAGCAATCCAAGTACCGAGGAAGTCAGCGCTAAAGCTAACGATCACCTCAGCTAAGTCGAATCGGTAACGAGGAAGCATTGCTGCTCCAAAACCAAGTTTATGAGCTTCACGAAGAGCTGAAGCAGATAATGCATCAAAGCTTATGTGCTCGCCATCGGCAAACTCACCGACAAACTCACCAATCAATTGGCGAGTAGAGGGGCTCATTACAGAACCAGAAACCACTCTTACGCTACCACCGTTTTCTTTGATGGTATTGAGTTGTTGGCGGATCTCGCTATCGACTGCACTCCAGTCAGAAGCATTTCCCCCTTTATAAGGAGCACGTGTGCGCTCGCTATCATATAGATCTAATACTGAAGCCTGATCTGCGGCAGAAAGGCCACCGCCTGTAACGCGAGAATCAGGATTTCCTTCTAGCTTGATCGGACGACCTTCGCGAGTCTTTACGAGCACAGGATTGCCAGAAGGAGCAGTAGAAGCATACCAGTTAGCCACACCCGGTACCAAATCATCTGGCTTCTCTACATAAGGAATAGCCTTTTTGACCGGACCACGGGTACAAGCTGCTAAGGTAGCTGCCGTCATACCAAAGCCCATGACTTTGAGGAAGTCACGGCGATTGGTTTCGATATTGAGCGCTTTGTCAGTTTTCTCCGCCTTTAGCTCTGCCGGACTTGGCAGTGGCTGGGGAAATTCTTTGCTCGCTTCGGCCATAAACTCCTGGTCATTTTCCAGTTCCTCGATGGCCATCCAATATTTGGGAGTACTCATTAGTTTTTTTAATTGTTGAGGGCTCGAGTTTTTGAATGATTAGATCAATCAAGAACTCATTCAAACATTTATTAATAGTGGCAGCGAGCACAGTTAAGGCCGCCCATATCTTCTACTGTAAGGCCTAGGTCATTGTCTTTGCCAAGGCTTTTGACTTTTTCTTCGCGGTGGCAGTTGATACACCATCCCATACCGAGTGAAGAATACTGATAAACCACTTCCATCTCTTCGATAGGACCGTGGCAAGTCTGACACTCTTGTCCCCCCACTACTACGTGCTGAGCGTGGTTGAAATAAGCGTGGTCAGGGAGATTATGAATGCGGTTCCATTTGATAGGTTGCTGCTCATAATCAGGAATATATTGTCCTTTTTCAGGATCAAAGCCGATGGCTTTGTAGATTTTTGAAATTTCCTCGGTTCCGTACTGAGGACCTTCTTGAATGTATTTATGACAGTTCATACAAACATTGGCCGAAGGAATCCAAGCAGACTTAGACTTCATCGTACCAGTGTGGCAGTACTGACAGGCAATTTGGTTTTCACCAGCGTGCAATTTGTGAGAAAACTTGATTGGCTGCTCTGGCATATATCCCTCGTGAAGCGATACTTGACGTGCTTCGACGATGAGTTTGGCACCGCCAGCTACTAGTATAAAGGTAGCAAGGGCAGTAGCCACAAATTTATTTTGCAGGATGCTACGGGTGCGCGCCATGACGTCTTTAGCCGTAAAAGGCTCTTCACCGTCTTTGGCACGGACAGCAGTGATAAGGGTTGCAGTGATGACCACCAATAATAAGGCGATCAATACCAAGACACCGATCAAGCCAAGAAGAGCGTAATAGACGGTGGGATCGATTTCGCCACCACTACCAGCAACCTCTGTTCCGTCTTCTAATGGCTCTTTGGGCGCAGCAAGCTTAGTTGACTCAGCCTCCGCATAAGCGAGGATGTTATCAATTTGCTCGTTGGAGAGAGTTGGAAATGCCAACATTACACCAGCTCCCCATTGTCCAAGGGCTACTGCTTTTTCATCACCGCTAGCGATGAGTTCGGGAGCATTCTTAACCCACTTATACAACCAATCTTTATCGTTGGCGTATTTAGCGAGTGCACCTCCCAAGGCGGGACCGGTAAGATTGCGGTTGACGGCATGGCAAGAAGCACAATTCCCATTGTATAACTCTTGGCCTTGCTCGAGGTTGAGTTCCTGGGCCTGGGCAGTAGAAAATACTGCCAAAAGACAAAACAGGCTGAGGAAGCGAAATAGTGTGCGACCGTACATGAATTTTATCATAAAAGTTCCTGCTCTAAAAAAGGTCGAGATAGGGTATGTAAATACAGGGTTCTCTATATCGACGCGCAAATTAATATCCTCCTATATCCTATCAAAGTTCTGAGTGGAAAGAAATCATACGCCCAATACATTTAGAATCATTCTAAATAACATTAATATGTAACCCAATCCGCAAAAGAAAATAAGCGTATTTTATGCCCTATTTCGCTGAAATGAGGCATTTGTTTGTTTCAAAACAAGGTAATAATTCACTCAGAAAAATATCCATTTACCCATGCCAAATTTGACAAAGTGACCAAAGTCATCTCTAAGCACAAAGGCCGCAGTCCTTTTCGAACTGCGGCCCCTAAAAGAATCTATTTGGCTAGTTTTCTATGAGCAATTGGGTGCTAAACTGTTTTTTATTTTTGAGCCTTACGACCACTAAGTAAACCCCTGAGCTAAATCCTTGTAGCGGGATGTCTGTATCTTCAAAAGCGCCTATCCAGTCTGAAGTTTGGAGCACTTGCCCTTGCAGATTGAGCAACTGCCAACGATAGGATTCATTCGTCTCAGGCAAGCTCAATTTGACGTAAGATTGGGCGGGATTGGGACTAAGTTGGATCGAGTTTTTAGCTGCCTGAAGGCCTGGCTGCTGCGTTTTGAGCCAGGTGGCGTAGCGTTCCCCGGAGGGGGCCTCTGCACTAGCATAAACCGCCTCTAAAAAGAGATCATCCGCTTCAAACCAGAAGAGATAAGGCTCATCCAAAAAGTCGCGCTCCACCCAAACAGCTACCAATTGCTTACGCACCTTGCCTAGATAAGCAGGAGAGAGTTTTTCTTTTGTCTCGTTACCCATATTCCAACGAAAGCTTTGAAATCCATTTGTATCTGAGACAAACTGTGGGTACGGCTGTGAGAAAACACCATCCCAATCGGGATTTTCTTGCTGGGTGATGCATTGCATTTTTACCCCAAAATCAAATGATAAACGTTGCCCGCTAGGAACGATTGAGCCATAATGCATACTAGAATCACGAAAATCGAAACCTAAACGATTGAGCGTTTGCTCATCCAAACGTAAAGCATCGACCGACTGAAAAGGCTGATGCACAAATGGATCAACTCCTTGCCCACCTAACAATTGCTCAGCATACTCGCGATAAAGAGCGGCTTCCTCCGATGGCAACACATCCCAAAGCGCTTCACGAGGACTAAACCAAAAGACCAAACTGTCGTCCTTGGCAAAATCCATCGCGACTTTCACCGGCACATAAGCAGCAAAGAGATAAGCAGGTTTTCGATCGTTACGCGCAAACATTATTTCTCCATCCGCTTTCGTTATTGTCTGTAAATGAAAGTCTGTTTCCGGCCAATTAGTAGCACGTTCTAACACATAAGTTTTTCGCCAAGTACTAGAAGATAGTTGCATCAAATGATTGATAGTCAATTCAGTAGCACCAATATAAGGCACTTTGGCAGCATAATAGATTTTGGCATCCTCAATACTGATCCCGATTTGCGCGAGCTGAGCTTCATTGAGATGTAGCGGCGGGAAAGCCTTTATTGCTTCGACAGGCTGAGGAGATAAGTTGACAAACAGGCTAAGGGTGATTATACTGATCAATGTAGAGATCATCATGACAAATTGGATTGTAGTCCCTTTTGAAGGAGTAGGGCTCATCGGCGCGTCCGCCAACAAACTTTCGACTTCCGGCAAAGTCATCAAAGGCGCTCCCTCACGGGCCCGGGCCAAAAGCGCGTCTAAATTTGATGTCTGCTCATTCATAGCGACTGGTGAGTTAAATGGTCTTCTAATAAGGTAGCGAGTGCTTTGCGGGCTCGTACCAAGCGGGCTTTGACGGCAGATTTCCCAGCCCCCTGGATCGCCTCGATCTCCTTGATCGAGAAGCCAGAGATCTCAAATAAGATCAAAGCTTCTCGTTGTGCATCGGGGAGCTGCTGTAAGGCTCTATATAGGAGATATCTTTCGGCGGCCCCCTCCGGGGAACGCTCAGTCGTGGGGATCTGTAAAGCAGCAAACTCATCAAAGGGGCCCTCAAACTTTTGGCTTCTTATATGGTTGAGCATCACACGATGCGCAATACCAAAGAGAAAATGTAAAAATGCAGCAGGCTCTCTGAGTTGGCCAAAACCCTCATAAGCACGCAACAAACTTTCGCTCATCAAATCTTTGGCGTCCATTTTCCCATAGGCCTTTGCTTCGCAATAACGACTAAATCGTTCGTGCAACGGCCGATAAAGGTCCATAAATGCGCTTTGCAGAGAAGAAGGAGAAGCCATAGTTTTAGGTGCTTACAAAGGTAGGTAACCTAAGGCTTCAGAAAAGTTACATTGACTATCTTTACAATTAGGATTACAGTCTATCTACTCGGTACTTCAATCTTTG